>NZ_DJLC01000169.1:0-19856 GCF_002434875.1 Acinetobacter sp. UBA6526
GATATACGCGTCATCAGCTGGCTTGAGCGGAGCAACTGTACGCTCCATATCTCGCTTATCTCTAGCTTGTATGTTAGATAAAATGTCGCTTATTTTAGCATCAAGACCCATGCCCTGCAACTGTTTTACGCGTCTCTCAGCCCGAGACTCAGCCGAAGCAGTTAAATAAATTTTCGCTTGGGCTTCTGGAAAAATAGAAGTTGCCATGTCACGGCCATCAGCAACTAGACCAGGTGCTTTAATAAATGCGCGTTGGCGTTCAAACAATGCTTTACGCAACTCAGGAACAGCAGCAACTTTAGATGCGTACTCGCCCACTTGTTCAGTTCTAATCGTATTTGTTACATCAATTCCATCTAGGAAAATCAAAATCGAGTTTTCAGTTGACTTGAATTCGATATTTAAATTCAATGCACAATCAACACATTGGCTAAGTGCTGTATCAAGCTGATCCAACAATCCTTTTTGAAACAATGACAGCCCAAGCAAACGATAGAGTGCGCCAGAATCTAATAAATTAAAATGATAATGTGCGGCAATTTTTGCAGCCAATGTACCTTTACCAGATCCACTCGGACCATCAATCGTAATAATATGAACTGTCATTCCAATCTCTTTTTTATGAAGCAACTGATTTGGCTAATTTAGAAAATCCTAGTGTAATCGCTGCTTTTAGTTGTGCAAGAACTAATTTGCTTACAAAAGGTGCTTTTGCTGTTAATTCAATCTTATAAGTCACAAGCGTGATGTATGGCGTGATTTCTTTAAAGTCAATTTGTCCCAAATGATGTTTTACCAATGGGTTATTAATCAACTTATATTCGATACGTTTATTTTCTTCTAATAACGTAATTTCTTCTTGCAGCGGCTTAATTGGACCAAAACCCATACGACGAACAGAGCCAACACCATCAGGGCGTTGCGGATCAGCAGAATCTTTTACACGTACCACTTGAACTGGAGCGAAAGCTTTGTTGTAAGTTGAATGTTTTGACAATAATTCAAAAACTTCAGAAATCGGAGCATTAAATTCTTTTTTTACAGTGATTGCATTACGCATAACTTCGCCTTTTTGATCTAACCAAAATCATGGGAGGCTTAGTGTGCCACAACTAATGAAACATTTTTAATCATTTAAGGACGTTTTAGATAAACGATTTTTCTTTTTTTCATCTCTTCTTTTCTTGAAAAAATGACTTAATTGATTTGAGCATTGCTGCTGCATACAGCCATGCTCAAACGTAAACTTATGGTTGTAATATCCGTTCTCTAGTAACTGTCGAGCACTCACTAAAGAACCAGCTTTAGGTTCGGTTGTTGCAAAAACAACTTTTTGCACACGCGCATGAACCAATGCACCTACGCACATCGTGCAAGGTTCAAGAGTTACATAAAGAACAGCATCATCAGGAAGGCGGTAATTTTGAATTGATGTACAAGCAGAACGTAATGCTTGAATTTCAGCATGAGCTGTCGGATCAGACAGTTTAATCGGAGCGTTATAACCTGCACCAATAATCTTACCATCACTTACAATCACTGCTCCAACTGGAATTTCCCCATCTGCCGCAGCTAATGCAGCCTGCTCGTAAGCAAACTGCATCCAATATTCATCGTCTATATTTCTTTCAGTCATGACAAATTATGAAACAACGCCATATTGTCTCAACAATGCATTCCAGCTATCAATATCTGTTACTGGAGGATGATCTGACAAAATATCTTTTAAGGTAATTTTTTCAGCAGCTTTCCATTCTGGTGAAAGATCCTTATCCACCAAACGGGCACGTACACCTTCTACAAAGTCTGGATGGCGTATTTTCCAATCTGAAATTTGCGCTTCAAGAGCAAAAACCTCATCCCAAGCATGACCTTGCTTGCCCCACTGCCATAACAACCAAGTGATTGCTGCGGTGCTTGGAGAACCCTTCTGTAAATTCTCACTTGCTTGACGTAACCAGTCACTACTCGCTTCGCTCAAACCGATGATGGCTTGATAGTCATATTCAAAGCTTTGTCCACGACATACGCTATGAATAACATCGATAGAATTTTGCAACGGTCCAGAAGCTACAGGTCTATGCAGGCTATTTAAAGTATCGTCAATAGCACGGAATGCGCCTGCTGGATAATGATTCCAGTCAACATTGAGAACTTTTTGAAGCACGTTATCTCGTTGAGCCTCACAAATATGTGTCGCCCAGCCAATGCTAAATGCACCAGCAGCCGTCATGATCGAACCCGTCAACCCTGTAAATAAGCCAATTTGTCCACGATCAGCTAAAAAGCGGCTACCGCCTACATCTGGATATAAACCGATATTGATTTCTGGCATTGCCAAACGTGAATATGGCGTAACTAGACGAAATGGAGCTGCCATAAACAACCCAAGACCACCACCCATCACATAGCCTTCACCCCAAACAACGATTGGTTTAGCATAATTATGAAGTAATAAATCTAAAGCATATTCCTGCTCAAAAAATTTGTTTGCAGTATCAACTTCATTATTAATAACTAATTGACGAAGTTTACGAACATCACCACCTGCGCAGAATGCTTTAGGCGTTGTTGAATCAAACCAAATCGCTTTTACACTTTCATCGACGTGAAAGTCTTCAAACACTTTCAACAAGGCACTAACAATAGATTCATCTAATGCGTGTAAAGATTTTGGTCTGTTAAGGCGAACAATACGCCAACCATTTTTTGCCTGTTCGATAACTAAATCAGGATGATAGCTACTTAAATCGGGAGAAGTCATTATGCGTCCAATTGCCAGTCTATAGGCTCAATGCCATGTTGTTTCAAATAATCATTTGTTTTTGAAAACACTTTACAACCAAAAAAACCACCTCTATTCGCTGAAAGCGGAGATGGATGCGCTGCAGTCAGCACAAGGTGTTTATTGCGATCAATGCGTTGCCCTTTACGTTGCGCATAAGCACCCCATAAGATGAAGACAACTCGCTCACGTTGTTCATTTAACGTATCAATCACAGCATCGGTGAAGTCTTCCCATCCTTGCTTTTGATGTGATGTCGGCTGCCCAGCAGCAACTGTAAGTACGCTATTTAATAACAATACACCCTGAGCCGCCCATTTACTTAAATCTCCATGACGAGAAATAGGCACAGCTAAGTCAGTATGTAACTCATGAAAAATATTACGCAAAGATGGAGGTAATGCAACCCCTCTTTGTACAGAAAAACTTAAGCCATTCGCCTGATTTGGGCCATGATAAGGATCTTGTCCCAAAATTACGACCTTCACATTATTTAACGGCGTAGTGTTGAATGCATTAAAAATTTGCTTACTTGGCGGATAAATCGTTTTCTGTGCAAGTATCTCTTGTTGCAAAAATTCACGCAAATTATCCATCTTCTGACTGAGAAGAAAATCTGATAGTGAAGTTTTCCATGAGTCATCCAACTGAACTTTATTTAATTTGTCCTGCTGTTGTTCAGTAAATTGCATCAAAATTCCTTGAAATTAATTCGCTCAATAAATTGATAAAGTATTTAAATATTTACTTGTAGTTCTACATTCGGGTTTTGAAACTTCATACCATTTTTCAGTTTTTCATACATCTGCGTATCGCTCCACTCGGACTGTACTTGTTCAGAAAAAATGATTTGCTCTAAATCCAACAACCCCATTTGCTCATTATCAATATCTTCTTGGAAGCTTTGAGCATAGCCCGTATCTGTCTCATGCACGATCACAGAATACACCTCAACATCACCCTCACCATTCTGAGTAGAAGTCGAGTTTAATACTTGTTGAGCAATGAAAAAGAAAATACGTGAAAACTGCTCTGCCGAAGGTGAAACTGGTAAGGAAATCCAGCGAGCACTAAACGTTTTACATGCATCTATGTACGCAGCATCATCTTTTTGCCAGAAACAAATCGCATGGTCAAAACTATCAAACAACTCTTTAATGACGCCTTTTAAAAGACCAAAATCATAAACCATTTGTCCATGATCAAGCTTTGACGCTTTTAATAATAATTCAACTTTATAACTATGCCCATGAATCGAACGCTTACAACGATCCGATGTACAATTTCGTACAATATGAGCATTTTCAAACTTAAATAATTTACGAATTAACATGCACCAAGCTAATCTTTATCTGCAAACGAATTTTATTATAAAGCAAAAGAACTAGCATTGGGATTGATTTTAAATCTTGTCACCATTTGCAAACTCAATGATGAAAATTAATTAAAAGGTACAAGACTTCTTGAGTAAACAGTGACTTGCCTATCTTTTCTCACCATAGAGCTAGTAAATTGACGTTTCCGTTCGCTTAAAACAACTTCAATTTGAGCAGTGAAATAATTTGATTTGCTATCTAACAGTCCAGCAACATCATTTTTAGCCTGATCTTCAGCCCCAGAAAAAGCATTTAATTTCCACAAATCATCAACATTATTAAAATAAGTTAAATTAGAGAGTTTTGCTTTTAATTCTTGATCAAGAGCATTGACATCCACTCTTGGATCTATGCTTGCCAATAATAAGGCCGATGCAGTATTCATGTTGACTTTGGTTTGCTCTGGTAAAGCCGTCACATAAGGCTTAATCAAATCATAGTTTTTACCTTCAAAGCCTTTGACAAGCTTCAATTCATCAACACTATGAAACATTGTATTCGATGCCAAATAAGGCGGATTTAAACCTTGATAGTAGTTACTCTCGGCACCCATTGCACCAGTCGTTTCATCATCACTGTCCTGCCAATCAATTACAGCCTGACTTAATTCTGCTGGAAGCCCAACTCGCTGCAAAAGTTTTTCAAACCAACGCTTGGCTGCTTCATCAACTTTACCATCAGATTTAACCAAATTATTCAGGTTAAATTTACCAGATTCATCTAATAAACGACCAGATACAGCACCATCTTCAACTGAAAATGGGGGCATAGGCTTTGCCCAATTTTCCTGTAAATGATCAATACTGCTGCCGTTATCACTGTCTTGAATCAATAACTCAGAAAAAAAAGCTTCAGCACTCTTGGCATATAGTAAAGACTGATCTTGCCGCATCAAATATCCTGTATTTTCAGCAGTATTTGATTGTCGCTTTGCGATAGTTGCAGCCAAAATAGTCGCTAAAGCAACCATAACCAAAATCGTTAATAATGCAACGCCATGTTGTGATTGATTCTTTATCATCATTATTGACCATCCTGATTGGTACGAAGCAGACTATAAATCCATTCATAATCTGTTCCTGCTACCGTAAGCTGGATTTTCAATCCTAATGGTAGCTTTTTTAGTTCTACTACATTATTTGGATCATTGATATTTTCTGGCCATTGGGTTAATTCTTGAGGATTCAAAACAGTTACTTTAAATTGATCTACATTTTCAAGCAAAGTACTTGAAACAGGCTGAATACGATTTGGGATATTCAAGTTTGAATATTTAAGTCTATATACTTTTTTCTGTGCCGAATCATAACGATACTCTATTCGCTCATAAGGTGACAAACCTTGCTTTAGAGGATCTGAGACACCCGCCTTACTGAACATAAAACTTCTATCGTTGAGCACCAAAGCAGCCTGTATTTGCCGCCCATCATTTGCTGTTAAAGGAATAATTTGCAAACTGTCTCTTAAAATTTGCTGATACGCATCTTGCAATTCAAATAAATGTGTCTCATGTTCAGCATTACGATCTTTGACTTTGAGCAGATAATCAAAAACCTTCCAACCCATCATTGAAAGCACAGCAAAAATTGCGATCGCAACCAACAGCTCCACTAAGGTAAATCCTAAAACTGATTTCTGACGAGCAATGCTCGACCTTACTGCAAAGCAGGGAACTAAGCTTAGAGTGTTTGAATTAACCAAGTCAAACTTTGGTTGAGCATTAGAAACTGATGAAATACCAAACACATTTTTATTATTCATTATGTTCTAGCTTTTGCTGGATAATTAAAAAATACAACATTAGTAATTCCCGCTTCTAGTTTGCCTTGATCAGCATTAAATAAGCTAACTTGCAGTTCAATACGTTGTATTTTGGGGCTAATCGTTGATTGTGCTTTTTTATCAATTTGCCACGTTTCACCTTGAGAGGTCACTTGTTTAGATTGAGTTCCATCTAGCCACTCTTGGTTCATTTCCATCGTGGCAACTTCATTCATAGCAACAAACTGAGCTTTGGTCCTTAAAATTGCATTTGAAGTTGACTGAGTGTATTGCATCGCTATTTTTGTTAAAGCAATTGCTGCGACTGCAAAGATAGCCAATGCGACCATAACTTCAAGCAAGGTAAATCCTGAGACACGATTAAATCTTGCAGCGCTCGATCGTGTCACAAGATGAGAAGCTATTCTTTGAGCTACAGGATTAGCAAAGCATAGTTTCGTCTGAGTACCTGAAAGAGCACTATGTTTTGAGTATCTAATTTTCATTTACTTTACCCAAGTGATCTAACTCGAATTCGTGCCCAATTGCTTGTTGCTGATAATAAAACTGAATTCGAACAGGTTTAACCTCACCATTGCCAAACCAAATTAATTGAGGTGCCTTCCCCCCCAACAAATCTTCATTGTTAGCTTTTGGATAACTCTCATTATCCAGACTTTCAATGCTAAATGAAACTTGCTCAGGTAGCTGACGTGTTTTGAATTCTACATAAGGCTGCCAAGTCCGATCTTCTTGTTGAATTTGTTTTTTGCTCTGATCGTGATATTCGAACAAATTATAGCTAAACGGTGCGACATCAGTCGCATTCTGTGTATTTAAAGCAAATACCTTAGCTTGATCCGTTGCTTCTTTATTAATCTTTTTTAGATCTAAAATAAACATCTCACGGGCTTGCATCGCTCTACGTTGGTCAACACCACCAATATTCAATACAACTAAAGATGCCATAATCGTCATGATCACAATAACGACCATGACCTCAATCAAGGTAAATCCTGAGACACGATTAAATCGAGCAACACTCGATCGTGTCGCAAGACTAGAAGCCATGCTTTGAGTTACAGGATGAGTAAAACAACGTTTCTCTCTAAGAAGCCCAGCTTCGCAAGAAGGCAAAGCTCTATGCTCGAAGTGAGCAAATTTTCGTCGAACAACGCGCGGTTCTACTGCACAAGAAGCTACACTTCGAGTGTGAGGATGAACAAAATGAAATTTTGTCTGGATGTTAGACATAGAACTATGCTCAGGGTTGACGCATTTAAATCGAGCATAGCTTGAAACTTTAGCAAACCGAGAAATAAGATGTCGTTTGCTTGTTTGTCGACTATGCTGCGAGCAGTTCATTGTATTGACCAACTATGTCGTAATTGTTTCAAGTTGCTTCGGCATGGCTAAAGCTTGTTCGATATATGCAACTCGCAGAGTATCTCTTGAACCAAGATAACGCTGGTAAAAACTTGAATTGAGAATAACGGCAGCTCCATAAGTCAAAGACCAAATGGATGCTAAATAATCACGCGTTGTCATCGTGCTATTAATATCCAACAAATAGCTTTCTGTCATACGAATAATAATGCGTAAACGTTGTCGACGAACTTTATATAACTCACTAAATAATAGCTGTATACCTTGACCTGTTGTCGATAAACGCTCTTCTATCTGATGAAATAATGCTGTGCGTTCAGGATGATGTAAATGATGCAACATAAAGAAAGCTAAATGTTCAGGAAAACTTTTTTCAGTGTCCTGAATCATTTCCAAAAGCATTCGCTCATTACGAATGATTAACAACATATACAATTCATCTTTACTTTGAAAGTGTTTGTATAATGTGCCTTTGGCAAGATCTAGCTCTGCTGCAAGAGCATCCAAGGTCATGCCTGCTTCACCATTTTCTAATAGGAGTTGCTCAGCGATTTGAAAAATTAATACTTCTCGTGCTCTAAACTGAGCTTGACGATCCATTTTCACGTGATAACTCTCTTCCTAGTACAACAATAACCGTTTATTTCAAATTTAAGAGATTCTCGAAATTTTGTGTGGTAATCATACCAATCTCTTCAAGCGATTTATCATATACATCACTTAGTGCTTTTGCTACATAAGGAACATATTTTGGTTCATTCGTTTTACCACGATATGGTACTGGTGCTAAATAAGGACTATCCGTTTCTATTAACACTCGATCAAGAGGCACTTGCTTTGCAACATCCCGCAAATCTTGAGCATTTTTAAATGAAATAATCCCAGAGAAAGAGATATAGTAACCATAATCCAACACAGCTTTGGCTGTTTCCCAGTCTTCAGTGAAGCAATGTAAAATACCATGTGTCGATTGTTCAGCTCTAATGATATCAACGGTATCGTGTTTAGCTGATCGGGTGTGCACAACAACTGGTTTCTTTACTATTTTTGAAGCCTGTATATGACGAGCAAAGCATTGTTTTTGTTCTGTAATAAAATCTGTACTGTGATAATAATCCAAGCCAGTTTCACCTAGCGCCCAAACTTTTTCAGATTGGGCTAGTTCAACCAAATAGTCTGTTGTTGCTCTTGCCATCACATGATCATCTTCACAAGGATGCACGCCTACGGTATATCCAACATCATGATGACGAGATGCGATTTCTGCCAATTTAATATGATCATCAAGATCAACTGAAATCCCCATGAACTTCGAAACACCTGCAAGTCGAGCTTGTTCAAGTGCTTGATCTAAGTTTCCTTCATAAGGACTTAAATCCAACATGGTTAAATGGCAATGCGTATCAACAAACACTATTTTTTCCTATCTACGACTATAATTACATTGTATAACTTGGGCGATCTAAAGCCTTAGATCCTGCCAACAATTTTTCAGCTTCATTTTTATAATACACACCTTTTTCTCCCACAAGCTGGATTGCAAAGCCTTGTGGTTTAAAATGTGTATGTTTTTGAGAAATCCAAATTACTTTCCCTGTGAGTGGAATTTTCTGAGATTGTTCTGGTAAGGTCGCCAGCACGAAAACTTCTTGCCCCATTTTCACAGCTTGTTTAGTTGGAACAAATAAACCTCCGCCTTGAACAAAAGGCATATAGCTAGATTGCAAGGTTGCTTTATCAGGAATATTTACCTGTATAATCCCACCCATCATTTGCGGCTGCATAACATTCCCCTGTTAAATTTAAACTTAAATCATTCTTATATAACTAAATATTCTAAATATCGATCAAATATATGTTCCATTTGATTGATTATGAATAATCAGATTGCAAAAAACCGTAGACAAAAATTACGTTATTTCTTGATTTGATTATAAGAAACATTAGATGAAACAACAAACAATGTTTTGCATCTAACTCCCTCATCAAACTGCATATGCACAGCAATTAAACACATATTTTTCATAACACATCTAGTGAAATAAAAAACAGAGCCTATGCTCTGTTCTTATGTAACAACTCATAACGCAATCATGTTAGGAAACATTCATAAGTTGAATAAACAACTCATCCATAGCCAATTGAGTTTGAACATTTTGCTCTACCATCAGCTTTTTATGTTGTAAATCACTATAAATCTCAAAAAGTTTTTCTAAATCATAGCATTCGGCTAATGCTTGAAAATCCAAATCATAGTTACGCGTTGATTGATTGAGCTTCAAACTAATCAAATCACCTAGCAGATATTCAAACATGGTGACAAACTCTGAAAAATTCAATTCTTTAGACCACTTACCAGAATAGTTCAAAGGCATATTTTTTTCAGAGACTAGTTTCAGCCAATCACTTAAAAAGTTATTTCTTTTAGAAAGCCATTCGCTTTGTTGAAGTTCGATTGCACTCAACGGCATATCATTTGCCAAATTTAGTAGCAATGAAACTTGCTCTGCGGAAATATCTGGTAATTGCTGCTGAACAAACTGCTGAGCATCCTGAATCGTTAAACGATCTAAAGCAAAATGCTGTAGACGACTACGAATCGTCGCCGGTAATTTTAAATAGTGATCTGCTAATAGAATAAGAACAACGCGCTCACCAGGTTCTTCCAATGTTTTTAGTAAAGCATTAGAGGATGCAGTATTGAGTGCTTCAGCTGGTTCGATCACAACCACACGCCAGCCTTCACCGGTTTGTTGAACAAATGGAAGTAAATCTCGAATTTTTTCGATTTTTATTTTCGCATTTTGTTTCTTATTTTCTTCATCTGTTGTGATGTGAACATAATTTGGATGCGTATCAGATTTCAACCACTGACAGCTACTACACTCACCACACGCTGATTGAGCTTTTTTATTTAAACACAGCACCCAAGCGACAAAACGTTGTGCAAACTCTCGTTTTGCACAACCATTCTTACCGTAGAAAAGTAAGCCATGCCCAATGTCAGGAAAACGTGTTGTTAACAGTTCCCAAGTTTGTTCATGCCATGGATAAATCATCGGATGTTGTAAATCGACCATTATATATTATTCAAATAAGCTTTCAGGCATTGCATTTAGACGATCTAAATCAGCTTGCGTATCTACACCTGGCGGTAAGTTAGCCTCAGCTACGGCTATTGCAATACGATGACCATTCTCTAATACACGTAGCTGCTCTAAACTTTCTAACTTTTCAAGTTTACCTTGATCCCAAGTTACATATTCTTGTAGTAACTTCACACGATAGGCATATAAGCCTAAATGACGAAATGCTTGATCATGTAGTCTAGCTTCTGTTTCTTTTGCGCCATCACGATCATAAGGAATGGTAGCTCGACTAAAATACAATGCTTCATTACGATTGCTCATGACGACTTTTACAATGCTATCACGATGAAACTCATCCAAACTATGGATCGATTCGCATAAAGTTGACATCGAACATTGCGGATTATCAACCAAGAGCTGAGATACTTGTTGTACTAGTTGTGCAGGTAATAATGGTTCATCACCTTGTACATTGACAATAATATCATTCTGCGCCCAGCCTTTTAGACGAGCAACTTCACTGAGGCGATCTGTGCCAGAAGGATGATCCGCACTTGTTAATACAACATCTACCCCCTCTGCACGGCAAACTTCTGCAATTCGCTCATCATCCGTAGCAACACACAAATCATCAAACCCTGCTACTTTTTTAGCTTGATCCACCACACGTAAAATCATTGGACGACCATGAATTAGTAATAATGGCTTCGCTGGTAAACGTGAACTCGCAAAACGAGCAGGAATAACAATATGTTTCATGATAGTGCTCTAAGAAAATTGAATACCGACTTGTTGTAATTGTTGTTTCAACAACTCATAACAATCAGGTGATAAAACTGCTTCAACAGGAACAACCCAAATCGGGATATTAAAATTAGGGTTTTGTGATAATAATGCCTTAAATTTCACAGCATCTTTTTCAGTCGTAATGATTGCATCCTGATTATCAAAAGTTAAGTCTGAAATCTCATAATCATGGTGATCTGGGAATTCATGTGCTTGGTACTGAATCACGCCAATCTGACTCAATGTTTGATAAAAACGTTCAGGAAAACCTATTCCTACGACAGCATTAAAATATTTTTCTCGGTCAAACAAAACAGAATCAAGATTTTTATTTAACAGATAAGGCAAGCCTATTTGTAAATGCATATTATTGGAAACTTGAGCAGCTTTAGCTTTGGTATGGTAAATAACAGTACTACGCGATAAACGAGCTTTTGGTTCACGCAAATAACCTTCAGGTAATAATCTTTCATTTCCCAAACCTCGATTCTGATCTAACACGATCCATTCAATCTGACGATCAAGTGCCCAATGCTGAAGACCATCATCACTAATAATTAAATCTAATGCATGAGATTGCAATAACAACTCTATAGAGGCTTGGCGATTAGGCCCAACAGCCATAGGCACACTAGTAGACTGCACAATCAATGCTGGTTCATCACCAACAGTATCTGGTTCTGACAATCGATTAACTAATGCTGGGAAAGGCCCTTGTCCCCCATAACCACGGCTGATCACGCCAACGCGGATATTATGCTGTTGTAAGTATTTAACCAACTGGATTAATAAAGGCGTTTTACCACTACCACCTACAGTAATATTACCAATCACCATCACTGGTACTGGCGCTTTATAAACAGTTTTAATGCCAGATGCATACAGAGATTTATTCAGATTAAATCCGAATCGATACAACCATGATAATGGACGCAACACAATTAACCATGAGGCTTGTTTATTCCAAGCATCCTGTATATGTTGCGCTAAAGACATCCTTAGTTTTCCTCAAAATTACGTTCATGCAACTGATAGTACATACCATTTTTTGCAAGTAATTCTGCATGTGTACCTTGTTCAACAATCTGTCCTTTATCCATCACCACAATCAAATCAGCATTTTCAACAGTAGATAAACGGTGTGCAATCACAATCGTAGTACGGCCCTGCATTGCCTCATCAAATGCTTGCTGGATAAAATATTCAGATTCGTTATCCAAGGCACTCGTTGCCTCATCCAAAATTAAAATTGGAGAGTCTTTTAAAATCGCTCTCGCAATTGCAAGACGCTGACGCTGACCACCAGACAAGTTTAGACCCTGCGCACCCAAAATAGTGTCGTAGCCTTGAGGAAGGTTCATAATAAAGTCGTGTGCATAAGCCGCTTTCGCCGCAGCAATCACTTGCTCATCGCTTGCGTCTTGTAATTGACCATACGCAATGTTGTCACGAACTGAACGATTAAAAAGTACAACTTGCTGATTTACAGTTGCAATTTGTGAACGTAAATAAGATAACTCAATCTCTTGAACAGGAATTTCATCAAAATAAATTTGCCCACTACTCAACTCTTGGAAGCGAGGTAACATATTTACTAGAGAAGTTTTTCCTGCACCCGACCGTCCGACCAACGCAACGGTTTGACCAGTCTTTATAGTTAGACAGATATCCTTAATTGCATGCGTACCATCTTCATATCTAAGATTAGCGTGATCAAATTGGATATTACCTTTCAATACGGGCTTAAGCTGCCCATTATTAATTTCTTCTGGCATATCTAGTAATTCAAATACTGAATGTGCTGCTGCCAATCCACGTTGAAGTTTTTCATTAATATCAGTTAAATTTTTAACCGGTTTAGAAATTAATCCTGCAGCAGTAATGAATGAAATAAATTCACCAGCGGTAGTATCACCAAAAACTTGTGGGCGTAAAGCTAGCCAAAGAATAATAGCCATCGCCATCGATAATAATAGCTGAATGATTGGACTATTAATATTTTGTACCACAACCATTTTTAAACCACGACGAAGGTTCTCTTCAGAAGATTTATAAAAACGTTGTTGTTCAAATGCTTCACCAGTAAAGCTCTTAACAACAGAATTTCCTGTAATTGTTTCTTGCACAACATGATTCACGTCACCCATAGTATTTTGCACTTGGATTGACAATTTTCGCATCTTCTTAGATGCTATTCTAACCAATATACCAATAAACGGCATGAAAACTACGATGCATAATGTTAAACGCCAATTGGTATAAAGCAAATACCCCAACAAGCCAGTAACAATCAAACCATCCTTAATTAACGTCTGTAACGATTCAGAAGAAGCAGCTGTTAACTGCTCCACGTTATACATCAACTTTGCACTAATATGTCCAGCACTATTATCAAGATAATATTGAGATGGTAGTCTTAACAGTTTCGCATAGACTTCCTGACGAATACTAAATACTAGGCGACGTGAAATAACAGCAGAAAAGTAACCACCAAGGAACAAACCTACGCCACGAAAAAACATCAGTAAAACAATAAGCGCAGGGAACCAATCTAAATTTGTACGGCTATCATTTTGAATTGCATCGATAATATACTTGAGAAGTTTAGCGACTGATACTTCAGTAGCCGCATTAATACCAAAACCAAGTAACACTAATAAGGCCACGCCCCAATAAGATTTTAAATACGATATTAAGCGAACATAAACCTTAAAATCTTGATTCACTCGGTAAAACCTCTAGTTGGAACTTTTGTGCTGATATTGACGTTTACAAAACCTAGTTGGCCTGCAACATCCATAACTCGAATTACATCTTGATGAGTTGCCTTAGCATCCGCCGCAATAATAAACATAAAATCTCTACGGTCTTGCGCAACTTGCTTAATTGCAGTGCTGAGATCTGCAACATCTTTGGAGGATAATGCTTGACCATTCACGGAATAGTGTCCTGTCGAGTCTACCATGATTTCAATTTTATGATCGAATTGTTTAGGTGGAACACCCTGAGCATCTGGCAATGTTAGATTTATACGGCTTTGCTGGCTAAAAGTCGTTGAAAGTAATAAAAACACCAAAATAAATAACATACAGTCAATCATTGGTGTCAAATTAATATGAATATCTTCAACTTGAGAACGTTTAAATTTCATGAGATCACCTATGCTTTAGCTTGCACGGCGATGTTCTTGAACATGTGGTACTTTTTTATAGAAAAGTGCTGCATGAAACAAAGTTGATTGTTGCTCGAGTTCAGCAACATACTCATGAACAACTCGTTGGAAATATCGATAAGCAATCATCGCTGGAATTGCAATAAGCATCCCCACAGCAGTTGTAATTAGCGCCTTAGAAATACCTGGCATCATTGTACTTGCATTACCTACTGAACCAACATCAATCACTAGAAATGACTCAATAATACCTAATACAGTACCCAACAAACCAAGCAACGGTGCAATTGCACTTAGTGTACCGAGAAAATTGATATTCTTTTCTAGATGAGTAATTTCTTGAGATGCCGCTGCCTCCATTTGGGCACAAGCAAACTGTTCACCTTGATCTTTGTGATCATAACCAGCTTTTAGTATTCGCCCTAATGGACTACGTTTAGCTTTCTCTTGATCTAACTTAGCAACAAGTGTTTCTAAATCAGCACCATTTACAAGTAAATCTTGTGGTAAAACTTGAGAGCGCTTTAATCTAAGATAACGCTCTAATGTAATCGCAACCGTAAAAATTGATGAGAGAATGAGAGGCAGCATTAACCAACCGCCAGCCTTTACGAGTTCCCACATATTATTCCCCAATAATATTTAAAATATAACAGGACGCATCCTAAATATTAGTTAGGTAAACAAATATTCAAAATACCATCCAACTCATCCAATGAGTGGTAATGAATGACCATTTTCCCTTTGCCTTTTTGATTATGGTCAATTTTCACATTTGCTCCGAAACGCTCTGAAAGTCTCTGAGTTAAATGCTCAATATCAGGAGAAACTTGCACCTTTTCCTTTTCAGGTTTTGGTTCACTCCACTCACGAACTAATTGTTCAGTTTGACGCACTGACAAATCTTTTTCAATTACGATTTTAGCGACTTCCAATTGATCTTTTGCTTTCAAAGCTAGAATGGCACGGGCATGCCCCATATCAATTTGACCTTGCTGCATAAAATCTTTAATTGGATCAGCTAAGCTTAACAAACGTAATAAGTTACTTACTGTCGTACGAGCTTTGCCAACAGTATCCGCAATTTCCTGATGGCTTAAACCAAATTCATCATGGAAACGTTGTAGTGCAAGCGCTTGATCAATCGGATTTAAATCTTGACGTTGAATGTTCTCAATTAACGCTAAAGCAATTGCAACCTGATCATTTAGATCTCGTACAATCGCAGGAATTTCTGCCAAGCCCGCGAGTTGAGCAGCCCGCCAACGACGTTCACCCGCAATGATTTCGTAAGGATGTTGTTCATTATCAACTGGACGGATGACGATTGGCTGCATTACACCATGCTTTTCAATTGATGATGCAAGCTCTTGTAAATCTTGTTCTTGGATAAAACGACGTGGCTGATACTCACCACGTTTTAATAAATTAACATCAATTTGCTTGAGTTGACCATGATCTAAGGTTTGTGCTTCAAGTTGCAATTTTTCTTTTTGAATTGAACCCAACAGCGCATCTAAACCACGACCTTTAGCCAATCCGCGTTTTTTGATGCTCATACCGCACTTCCTTTTTTCACTTTACTTTTCTTCAACATTTCTGCTGCTAAATTCAAATATGCAACTGCGCCTTTTGAGCTTTTCTCAAAATAGATAACAGGCAAACCATGTGCTGGCGCTTCCGCTAAACGAATATTTCTCGGGATAACTGTGTCATATAGTTTCTTACCAAAATATTGCTCTAATTCAGCCGAAACATCACGCGTCAATGCATTACGTGCATCGTACATGGTACGTAATACCCCTACGATTTCCAAGTTCGGATTGAGGGCTTTTTGTATACGATCAATTGTTTGCGTTAGATCTGCTAAACCTTCCAAAGCATAATATTCACATTGCATTGGAATAATTACACCATTCACAGCTGCTAAGGCATTCACTGTGATTAGACTCAAACTTGGTGCACAATCTACAATAATATAATCAAACGCCGAATCGACTTCCTGTAAGGCATTTTTCAGAATGAACTCACGCCCTTCTTGCTCTGCAATTGCAAGCTCTACACCAGCAAGTTCACGATTTGCACCTAAAACTTTATAACCTACTTCTGCTTTTTGAATTGCCGTTTCGATAGGTACCTCACCTAACAGCACATCAGTTACAGAATAAAGTAAATCATTCTTTTGAACACCAGACCCCATGGTGGCATTTCCTTGCGAGTCCATATCGACTAACAAGACACGTTTTTTTAAGATCGCCAAAGATGCAGCAAGATTCACTGCTGTTGTGGTTTTCCCTACACCACCTTTTTGGTTTGCAATCGCAATAATTTGAGCCATGATTACCCTTAATATTTTTTATTGAATACGTTGAAGTAAAAGTAAATGACGTTGTTCATCTAATCTCGGTACACGAAGCTCAACAACCTTACAAGAATATTCATTCTTCATTTGTTCAACCTCATCCATAGGAATTAGACCTTTCATCGCCGCGATAATGCTTTGTTGATGCATATACGGCTGTGCAGCATTTACAAAATCCGTCAGAGATGCAAAGGCTCTACTTGTAATGACATCGAACTGACCAAGCTCACCAATGCTATCTTCATTTTCAACACGTGTTTGAACTGCAATTACATTTGTTAGTTTTAAATCAGCAATAAATTGCTTTAGGAATCGAATCTTTTTTCCATTTGAATCCAATAAAACGCATGAACGCTCTGGTTGACACAATGCAATGATCATGCCGGGCATACCACCGCCTGTTCCAACATCCAACAAACGACCTTCCGGTAAATCTTTTAAAATACTTAAGCTATCTAATAAATGTTTAACCAACATTTCTTTTGGATCGCGAATGGCTGTCAGGTTATATGCCTTATTCCAAAGCACGAGTGCATCTTGATATTTCAATAAGAGAGTTAAAGCCTCTTCACTTAGATCTAAACCTAGTGCTTGGCTACCTTGCTTTAATTCTTGAAAAAAAGGATGCATAACGGTGTAACATCTCGATAAATTTGCTGTGCAGTATACCGATTTCTGATACAAGACACAGTAGGACTTGTTGAACGATTATGCAGTTAAACATCTATGTTCATGATAAACTGCACAATCCATCAGTTTTTTGTCTTTCCTTATACAAATCAAAGAGTGACAAAAATTAATTTTATTAGCAGAACACACCTTGTTTGATTTGCTGATCAAGTTGCTCTAAACGATCAGGTGTTCCTACATCAACCCAAATTGCTTGCATTTTTTCGGCTGAAACTCGCTGTTGCTGCATGGCTTGTTTAAGCAAAGGGGCTAACGGGCGTTTGCCATTCTCTAAACCCACAAACATTTGCGGTTGTAATACAGCAACACCGCTATACGTGAGCGCCTCACCAAGTTGATCTTGCTCAAAAGTATAAGCCAAATCGTTTGCTAGAATAAAATCGCCTTTGGTATGTTGTGGCGGGTTATCAACCAACACCAAGTGTGCTTGCTTATCACCCAAATCAACATCCAACAATGTAGAAAAGTCCATTGTTGTCCAGACATCACCATTGACCAAAATAAAAGGATCAGTTCCTAGCAATGGTAAAGCATTAATGATACCTCCTGCCGTTTCCAACCCCTCACCTTCATGAGACCATAATATCGTGACACCGAATTGAGAGCCATCACCCAAAGTATTTGCAAGTTTTTCACCTAACCATGCTGTATTGATGACAATTTCAGTTACACCAATCTTTTGTAACTTTTCAATATGCCAAACAATTAATGGTTTGCCACCAACTTCGAGTAAAGGTTTAGGTGTGTGCAGTGTCAGCGGACGCATACGATTGCCCATACCAGCAGCTAGAATCATTGCTTTCATTATGCTGCAACCTCATAGTCACCATACTTGGCAATAAACTTTGGCATAACCACTTCACGGATAAACTGCATAAAGTCATTCAATTCATCATAACCTTGGCTTTCTTCTAGCAGATACCACATTACACGCGGTAAATCTTTTAAATATCCTGATTTTCCATCACGCTCAAACAAACGAACGAAAATACCTAAAATTTTCAAATGACGTTGAATTGCCATTAAGTCCGCATCACGCTTGAACTGTTCAAAATTACGATTTTCTTTCGCCGCTGCTGGCAATAAGTTATAGAAAACTTCAAACCATTCGTAGACACGATCAGCATTCCACTGCACGTAGGCATCACGTGTAATGGAAATCAGATCATAAGTATCTGCGCCAATCACAGCATCCTGAAAGTCAATCACCCCTAATTCTTGTTCATTTTCAATTTTCATCAAATTACGACTGTGAAAATCACGATGCACAATGACTTGCGGTTGCTGAGTTGCCTCTACAGCAAGAAAATCAAATGCTTGCTCAATTGTTTCTAACTGCTGTTCCGAAGGTTGAATATCCAATGAAGGCAACATCCAGTCCGTCAACAAACGCATTTCCGACATCAGTTTGTCATATGAGTATTCTGGTAAATATTCTTTACCATCAATCTGCTGCAATTCAATTAACTGCTTGAAGCTTTGAGCATAATATTCATCTACCGTCGTATCATTTAACAATGTAGATAAAACTACATCACCAAAATCCTCCAACAACAACAAACCTTGATCGAGATCTTTTGCAATGATATGCGGAACACGCACATCGTGCTTGTCAAAAAACTCATCAATGATCACAAATGGAACACAATCTTCTTTTTCAGGCGGCGCATCCATAAGCATATATGTTTTGTTTTGTAACTTAACTCGTGCGTAACGACGAAAGCTCGCATCTCCTGCCAAAAAGCTGATCTCAAATTGATCTGATTGGAGAGTGGCTTGAAGCCAAGTTTGTATCAATTGTTCACGTTGTGTATTCATTTGCAATAAAATCTAAAACTAGCTGAGATTTTGAAAGCTTAAGTGTAGCCACTTATCAACTTTTTCTCTATGATGCGACAATAATTAATTGTGAATTAGCGTACTGGTTAATGAGACAATGAAACATCAGTTTAAATTTAATCCTTTAGCAACTGCTATTTTGACACTCTTGTGTGGCGGCTCGATTCAATCAAGTTTCGCAGCAACAGATTCGTCTCATGTCTCGACTTTAGACAATGCCCAGCTTAAAGCTAAACTTCAACAAGACCAAGAAAGCTTTCCCGGTCAAAAGTTTTTTCAACAGTATTACGTTGATAAATCTGCACCAGAAGCACAGTTACGTGATAACCGTTACTTAAGCTCTTCTTTCTGTCAAGGAACATGGGTTACACCGATTAACCCTGAAACCAAAGCTGTTGATGCAAGTAGCACAACCTCTGTAATCACAGCAGATTACGGTCACTATAATCCTGAAGGTGATTCAGTCCTGCAAGGCAATGTTATAATCGACCAAGAAGGACGAACCATTCGTGCAGATCAGGTGACGATTGATTCAACTCAGACATACGCAAATGCACAAGGTCGTGTTCAGCTTGCACAATCAGGTTTATTAACGCAAAGTGACCAAATT
>NZ_DJLC01000168.1:0-10476 GCF_002434875.1 Acinetobacter sp. UBA6526
GTGAAAGTGCAATCACGGGACAATTCATTTCTTTGGCCAAAGCTTTAAGGCTTCGTGAAATTTCAGAAATCTCGCCGACACGGTTGTCGCCCATACCTGGAACTTTCATCAACTGTAAATAATCGACCATGATGCAGCCAATTTTACCGTCATGCATTTTTGCAATACGACGTGCACGAGAACGTACTTCTGTTGGTGGTAGTGCTGAGGAATCATCAATATACAAATGCTTTTCTTGAAGTTGAAGAATCGTACCTGTAACTTTTGACCACTCATCACCATCAAGTTTCCCTGAACGTAAATGTCCTTGGTGAACTTTGCCATAAGAAGAAATTAAACGCATCGCAATGGAGTCGGCTGGCATTTCCATTGAATAAACCAACGCGGGTAAATTACAGTTGAATAAAACACTTTCAACTAAGTTCATTGCAAAGGTTGTTTTACCCATAGAAGGTCGTGCAGCAACAATAATCAAGTCACCTGCTTGCATACCATAGGTTTTATTATCAAGTTCAAGGAAACCTGTAGAAAGACCTGTGATATTGCCATCCATTTTGGATAGTTCATCCAGTTTGCTAATGACATCAGCAGTAACTGAGCTAATTGATTTAGGGCCAGCATCCTTTTTATTGTTATTGTGCTGTTCTGCTAACGAAAAAATATTGGTTTCAGCTAAATCTAAAATTTCACTGACAGGTCGACCTTTCGTATCATAAGCATTTTGTAAAATATCACTACTGACTTTAATCATGCTGCGTAGGGTGGAGAATTCTTTAATTTTATTGGCATAGGTTTCCAAGTTATAAAAACTTGAAGGGGAGTCTGCCATGAGTTGCATTAAATATTCTTCACCACCAATTGCATCTAATAGGTTTTGCTTGAGCAACCAGTCGTTAACGAGTACAGCATCATAAGGTGAGTTTTCTTGAGCAAGCTTTTCAATTGCGCGATAAATATATTTGTGGCGCGTCGCGTAAAAATCATTTTCTTTGAGTAAATCACCCACTTGCTCAAATGATTCTGCAACAGTCATTAGTGCTGCTAAAACTGCTTGTTCAATTGCAAGGTTATGGGGGGGAGTCCTGAATTCTTTGAGTTGACCTGAGTCATTCACTTTACTCTCTGTGTTGGGAGTATTTTTTGCAAAATTGGCATTTGCCTGTGACATAACTAGACCTAATAAAAAAATGAAACCGTAAATGAATGACTATCTTAATCCAAATGGATTCAAACCGGAGGGTTTAATTGGAATAAAATTGTTTAATTGGTGAAAAAGTACAGCCTAAATTTTAGGCATAAAAAAAGAGCATGTAAAACATGCTCTTTTCTTTGCAGAAATTACTCAGATACGATAGTAACGAGAACTTCAGCAACAACATCATGATGCAATTGGATTGCGATGTTGAATTCACCAGTGTGGCGAAGCGCACCGTTTGGTAAACGAACTTCTGCACGGTCAACAACAAGACCAGCATTAGTTAAAGCATCAGCGATGTCACGAGTACCGATAGAACCGAAGAGTTTACCTTCGTCACCAGCTTTAGCAGTGATCACGATGTTAACTTCGTTCAACTGTTCAGCACGTGCATTCGCAGCAGCTAATACTTCAGCTTCTTGTTTTTCAAGTTCAGCACGACGAGCTTCAAATGCAGCAGTGTTTGCTTCAGTTGCAGCTACAGCTTTACCTTGAGGGATCAAGAAGTTACGACCGTAACCAGCTTTAACTGATACTTTGTCGCCTAATTTACCAAGGTTCTTAATGCGTTGTAATAAGATAATATCCACGGCTCAACCTCACTTATGATTGTCAGTGTAAGGAATCAAAGACAAATAGCGAGCTTGTTTAATTGCTAACGCTAATTGACGTTGATAACGAGCTTTAGTACCTGTAATACGGCTAGGAACAATCTTGCCATTTTCAGTGATGTACTGTTTCAAAGTGTCGATATCTTTGTAGTCGATGTACGCAACATTCTCAGCTGTAAAGCGGCAGAACTTGCGACGACGGTAAAAACGTGCCATTGATGTTCTCCTTATTCAGCTTCTTGAACTGCTTGTTGTGCTTCTTCACGTTGAGCTTTACGCGCACGTTTTTCTTCAGCACTCTTAGCAAGTAAAGATTCTTCAGTAATTGCGTTTTCACGACGGATGATGATGTTACGAATGATTGCGTCGTTATAACGGAATAATTCTTCTAATTCATCAAGAGTCGTTTGACCACATTCAACATTCATAAGAATGTAGTGCGCTTTGTGAATTTTGTTAATTGGGTAAGCCAATTGGCGACGGCCCCAATCTTCTAAACGGTGAATTTGACCTTCAGCTTCTTTGATCTGAGAGATATAGCGTTCAACCATACCTACAACTTGATCGCTTTGGTCTGGATGTACCAATAGTACGATTTCGTAGTGACGCATTGTCAGCTCCTTACGGTTTAAGCAGCCCCTAAATATAAAAATTAGAAGCAAGGAGTCATAACTAAAAAGTTATGTCGCAAATTGCGAAGCTGCGATTTTAGACACCTTTCACTAAAATCGCAAGTTAATTCATGTTTTTGATCGAAGCAAAAAGATCACATAGCCTTTAAAATTGGGATCGTTGGTGTATTTCACATCTTTTTGATAGCGACCACCTTGTACAAAACCAATTTTATAGGGCAGCTTTAAGGTCGAAATTCGCTTTAAGTATTGTGAATAATTCGGAATCGTGGTTGTGCCTTGATAGGTTTGAATAATTAACTCATTAATATTTTGTCTAAAAATAGCTAAGGTCGTTTGATCTTTAAAATTAGTCCAATCAAGCAAGCCAGTAATACTCAATTGATAGTTTTGTGGAAGTTTATGTCTCAGTTTTTGTAGAAAAAAGGCGTAATCCCTAAGGTTCTTGGTTTTACTATCAAAATCAATTTGAATACCAATGACATTGTTTCCTTGATTTTTCCACTGAGCGAGACGATTAAAAATATTTTGGTAGTCCTGTTCAGTCCAATTTAAATGATGAGTCCTAAACACTAACCAGATTTTTTGATGGGGGAGTTTTAAAACAGAAATACCTTGTGGAATAAGCACAGAACTTTGCTTTTGTTTAACGTAGCGAATCTCGCCTTGTAAGATATAGAGCTCTTTTGCATTGATTAGATAAGGGGCGGTTTTAATGTCACCCCAAATCCAGAAACTGTCAAAATTATTTGCATCAATTGTTGAAGTCGCTGACTGTGTGGGTTGGCATGCATTTATGCTAAACATGAGAAAGAAGCACGCAACAAGCTTTATTAACTTCAACATATTGATTTACCAATAATACTTCAGTGATTTTGCCCACGACGTATTTGGATACTCTTTTTTAATCCGATCAAACCAATTTTTTCGTGTTATTGAACTCACTTCATCATCATTACAATCATTTATTCCGCTTGGCGCATAACACTGTACAGCACGATAAAGGGCATAAGCTTGCAAGTCACCTTTTGATGAAGACTTGATAATGTCTTTATACACTTGCCCACGAGCAAAAATCTGTCCAGAAAAACTTGAATGTTGCTTTTCGGCGTAAGTAAGTTGCTGTAATGAATATCCTTGTTCACTCCGAATATATTCACCTAAACATACATTTAATAATGGATCTTTGGGTGAGGAAATGAGTTGTGTAATTAGCGTTTCAAGACGATTACATTTGAGTTGAGGCGTAATTGTTGTTCCATTCCATATAAATTGTGCAAATTCAGGCTTGTTTTTTAATTGTTCGTTTGAGCTGTTATAACCTTGGTATTGATCTGCATTTTTTGGCATGTAAGCATAAGTTTGTTTGAATAATGCATAGTCTTGGTGGATTAAACTTTTACTTAATAGGGTAAAAGTTGCTGCTTGTTTTTGATCAATCGTACTTTTATCTGACTGGATAATCGCTTGTAAGCTTTTTGCGTCAGCAACTAGAGTAATAAAGTTTCTTTGAAGGTTTGCTTGGCTAATTTTTGCAGTTTTACCAATAAATGCAGAATAGTCTTGTTTTGCATTCAGATGATTTGAGAGAGCGGTTTCAAACAGCGATTTTTGATAGTTATCTTTTGCATGTGCAAGTAATTGTCCCCAGTACGCCTCAGCAGTATTCTTTTGCCCAGTTTTTTCTAAAATTTGACCTCTCAAAAAAATCTGACTGAGTTGCAAATAGTTTTTAGCGGTATAACTTTCTTGTGGAAGATAACTAAGCGCTTCTTTGGCTTTATTTTGAATAAAGAATAGATGCATCGCCTGTAAATATTGAAACAATTCCTGCAGATCTTTGAAGTAAGGCTTTTGAGCATTCAATTGTGTCCATGAAATTGGACGATATTGATCAGAGGATGATTTCCTCATATACATGAGATCATACGTTGCCAAAAAGAATGGATCTTTGAGCTGTTTGGGATCGAAATTCCTACTTTCAAAAATACGGCGGTTAACTTCAGCAGGGAGTTGATTGACCGTTAGATTGTAAAACTTTGATTTTGGATTTTGGATTTGCCATACAATTTCATTAATCAGTAAATCTTGTCGTCCAGCAAGCCAAAAACCACGACGCATAAAACCACGAGCACTCGCGACATATTGCCCATTTGGATAGGTCTTTAAATAGGTGCTAATGTGATCTAAAAAGGCTTTTATGAGAGGGGCGTTAATTTTGTCTAAATTAACGTCGCCGTATTGATTCATGCCAGTTGCATAAGCGGCATTAAGCGATGTACGAATGAGCATATATTGCGAAGTTTCTTTTAGCCAAGCATCTTCAACAGTTGTAAGAACGGTATATATTTTAGTAGCTGCTACATAATTTGCTTTATAAAATAAAATGCTGGCATTGAGATAGGATGCATATTGCCTAGTGGTTACAGACCAATTTGGGTCTACCGCAATTAGCTCAATTTTGTCACCACATTGATCTACTTTTTCTCTCGCTTGAATCAGAATTTGTTTTTCATTTTCAGGAATTAATTTTTGTTTTTTTACTTGGGAAATAAAAATTTGTTTACCTGAATTTAATGTTGCGCAGCGTTCATCAAAAAACGTATTGTCGCTATCGAGTTGTTTTCTTTGATTTGGAATTTTATTACTGACTACATAGGGGAGAGAAGAGGCTTCAAATGGAACTGAGCCATAAAAAGCATCCCATAAATTTGGATCTGCAGATAATGGAGCAATCGTTGCTAAGCCTGAATCGCTGAGCAATAACAGCATATTGGTTTGGTTATCATTGGCTGGGTAGAGAATGGGTAAATTGCTGCAAGATTGATATTCATTGCTATTCATAGCGAAATCAGGTTCACAAGTGATATCCGCACCTGCATATGCAATATGGCTATGATAAGCAATGAATGAAAAGCACGAATAAATGATAGCTTTTGAGATTAGATTTTTATGTAGATTCATTATGGTGATAAATATTAATTAATTATTCAGCCAAATGATAACAATAGAAGCAGAGAATAAAAAGATAGAGATATCCTCTATCTTTTTTAGAAAAGAGGGAACATAGGTGCAGGACTTTTGAAAGTAAAGCTAAAACTCAAACTGATCACAGTAATTAAAATTACTGAAAATAAGAAAAAGCGCTTTGCCCAAAGCTGATCATTTTCAGCTTTAAATCCTAAAACACCAATATAGAACCAATATGCGCATAATAAGTTACAGATCACCAAGAAAATAATATTGGTATATCCATAAAAATATAGTGCATTCATAGCAAGTGTAAATAAAACCACATAAATTAGTGATTCAATTTTTGTTCTAAGAATAGAACGTGCTACGGGTAAAATTGGTACACCTGCATTTTTGTAGTCATCAAAACGATAAATCGCGATCGCCCAAGAATGTGGCATTTGCCATAAAGCATATGCAACAAAAATCAACAAGGCCGCCATATCGAACTGATGCGTTACAGCCGTATAACCAATAACAGGAGGACTCGCTCCAGAAATACTACCAATAACGGTTTGATGGATTGTAGTACGTTTTGTCCACAAACTATAAAAACCGACATAGACGACAAAACCAATCACAGCGAATAAAAAAGCATAAGCATTCACATAGAACCAAAGAATGCTAAATCCAATCACACCTAAGACCAATGCATAAAACATCGCAACAGTAGGGGAAATGGTTTTTTTAACAAGTGCACGGTTCATGGTGCGTTGCATTTTTTGATCGATATCTTGATCAATTACATTATTTACGACACAACCAGAGGCAACTACAAAAGTTGTTCCAATCAGTGTAAGTAATAATAAGAGGCAGTCTATAGAGCCTTGGGCGGCTAAGAAGAAGCCGCCCAAGGTGGTAATAAAATTACCGAAGAGAATTCCTGGTTTAGTCAGGAATAAATACTTTTTCCACATGACAATCAGTTTAGATCATCATGTTGTAGTGTAAGTAATTCATAATCCACACAGAGCCGACTAAAAGTACAGCGATACATAAGATTGTGTAGATAAATGCAATAAGATTCCAACGTTGTTCAGACGATGTATTCATGTGTAAGAAGTACACAAGTTGTACAAGAACCTGAGCAACAGCAGTGATTGCAATTACTGTAACTAAAATGCCACGACTGAAACCGCCAGCCATCACCATCCCGAATGGGATGATGGTGAGGATAACAGATAGGATAAATCCAACAGTGTATTGCTTGAAGTTACCGTGTGATGCACCTGCAGCATTATGGTCATGACTACTCATTAGACAACTCCCAGTAAGTAAACGACGCTGAATACACAGATCCAAACGATGTCAAGGAAGTGCCAGAACAAGCTTAAGCAAGCCAGACGACGTGTATTCGGTAATGTCAAACCATTCTTTTTGATTTGATACATCAATACCAGCATCCACACTAAACCAGAAGTTACGTGGATACCGTGTGTACCAACCAAAGTAAAGAACGATGATAAGAATGCACTGTGAGTTGGACCATGGCCTTCATGTACAAGGTGACGGAATTCGTAGATTTCCATCCCGATGAACGATGCACCGAAAAGGAATGTAATGAATAACCAGGTGATCACCTGATTTACATTCTTTTTATAAGATGCCAGTACAGCAAAACCAAAAGTAACCGAAGAAATCAATAAGGCAAAAGTTTCAGTAAGTACAAAACCTAATGACTCGCCAAATAATTCTTTTGGACTTGGTGTGCCCGGTGGAATATGACTGCTTAATACAGCAAATGCGATGAAGAGTGATCCGAAAAGAATCAAGTCACTCATCAAGTATGTCCAGAAACCAAAGACCGTTAAGTCAGTATCATCATGTTCATGATGACCATCATGGCCGTGGTTGTCGTGATGAAGTACTTCAGCCATTTCCTTAGTCCTTCTTCAAGTGTTTTTCAAGTAACGCGTAGCGTTCATTCTCAATGCGCTCAACTTCAGCAGCAGGAACGTAGTAATCAACATTCTTAGTGAATGAGCTTACGATCAAGCTAATTACAGCAGAAACGAATGAAACAACGACAAGCCACCAAATATGCCAAATTAATGCAAAACCAAGAACAGTAATGAACATTGCAATGACGAAGCCCGCAGCACGATCAGTCGGCATGTGGATATCTTCATATTTAGTGTTACGCGCGTATGCTACACCATTTTCTTTGTCAGTCCAGAAACGGTCAACACCGCTAGCATCTGGTACATGCGCAAAGTTATAGAATGGAGCAGGAGACGAAGTCGCCCATTCAAGGGTACGGCTATCCCATGGATCGCCAGTATGGTCCATGTTGTCCTTACGTTGTAAGAAACCAACGATGATTTGCATTAAGAAACATGCAATACCAATAGCAACAAGAACGGCACCAAATAATGCGATCGCTAAGTATGGATCCCATTCTGGGTTGTCATATGTATTCAAACGACGAGTCATACCCATGAAACCAAGGATATAAAGTGGCATGAATGCAAAATAGAAACCGAAGAACCAGAACCAGAACGCAGCTTTACCCCATGCTTCGTTGAGCTTCCAACCAAACATTTTCGGCCAGTAGAAGATGATGCCGGCAAACATACCAAACACCACACCACCGATAATTACGTTATGGAAGTGAGCGATCAAGAAGAGTGAGTTGTGTACAAGGAAGTCCGCAGGCGGAACAGCCATAAGTACACCAGTTAAACCACCAATACCGAATGTTACTAGGAAGCCAAGCGTCCATAACATTGGAGTAGTAAAGGTGATGCGACCTTTATACATCGTGAATAACCAAGAGAAGATTTTCACACCTGTAGGAATCGCAATAACCATGGTCATGATACCGAAGAACGCGTTAACGTTCGCACCAGCACCCATGGTGAAGAAGTGGTGAAGCCATACAACGAACGCAAGTACAGTAATCGCGATAGTTGCATACACCATAGACTTGTAACCGAACAACGCTTTACGAGAGAAGGTTGCAACGATTTCTGAGTATAAACCAAATGCTGGTAATACCAAGATATATACTTCAGGGTGACCCCATGTCCAGATCAAGTTCACGTAAAGCATTGGGCTACCGCCAAGCTCATTAGTGAAGAAATGGAAACCGAAGTAACGGTCTAAAGTAAGCATTGCAAGCGTACCTGTTAATACAGGGAATGATGCAATGATTAATACAGCCGTACACAGTGAAGTCCATGTGAAAATAGGCATGTCCATTAATTTCATGCCAGGTGCGCGCATTTTAATGATGGTAACAAAGAAGTTAACACCAGATAAAAGCGTACCTAAACCTGAAACTTGCAGTGCCCAAATGTAGTAGTCAACACCTACACCTGGTGAATATTGGATACCTGAAAGAGGAGGGTAAGCCATCCAACCTGTTGCAGCGAATTCACCTAATACAAGTGAAACCATCATTAAACCAGCAGCGCCTGCGAATAACCAGAAGCTTAAAGAGTTTAATAATGGGAATGCTACGTCACGAGCACCAATCTGTAATGGAACAGAAATGTTCATCATACCGACAACGAGACCCATAGCCACGAAGAAGATCATGATGACACCGTGTGCGGTGAAGATCTGGTCGTAGTGGTCAGGATGTAGATAACCTTCGCCGCCGCCTTTCGCGAGGAAAAGTTGTAGACGCATCATGATCGCATCTGCGAAACCACGCAAAAGCATGACAACAGAAACGATGATATACATGATACCGATCTTTTTATGGTCTACAGATGTAAACCACTCATTCCACAAATATCCCCATTTTTTAAAATAGGTGATACCGCCTAGCACTGCAATTCCACCAAGAGCCATCATGACCATGGTAACGAGTACAATCGGCTCTGTTGGGATAGAGTCCCAACCTAGTTTGCCAAAAATCATATCCATGTCTTATTCCCCTTGAGCAGCATGTTCAGCTGCAGCATGAGTTTCTGCCATTGCATGTCCAGCAGAGTGATCAGCACCGTGATAATTACTCATATAGTGGTTGATAATTGTTTCAAACAATTTTGGTTCAACTGAAGAGTAATAAGTCACTGGGTGTGGCTTGTTCGGGAACGGTTTCATAGCTTCGGCTTTAGCAAGAGCTTCTTCATCACCAGCAGCTTTAGCACGATTTACTAAAATCTCAATCTGGCGTTTAGAACGATCACCGTCTTTAAGTGTCGCTAATTCAGCTTGGTCAAGTGTTCCTTTCTGAATTGCTTCAGGATTGATACTTGTGCCATTACCAGCTTTAACTGCTTCAACCCATTGTGCAAATTCTGGTTCAGTCACACTATGAGCTTTAAAGCGCATTTGAGAGAAACCGTAACCTGAATAGTTTGCAGAGAAACCACGGAATACACCTGGTTCATCAGCTAATAGGTGAAGGTGAGTTTGCATACCCGCCATCGCGTAGATCTGACCGCCTAACTGTGGAATGAAGAACGAGTTCATTGTAAAGTTAGAAGTGATCTTAAAGCTTACTGGTGTTTGTTCTGGGAAGCGTACTTCGTTTACCGTTGCAATATTTTGCTCAGGATAGATAAAAATCCATTTAAACTGTTCAGCGACAGCTTGAATAGTTAATGGTGCTTTATCTGATTCTAACGGACGGTAAGGGTCGTACTTGTGGGAACCCCACCAAGTTAACCAAGCTAAAATACCAATAATAATGACAGGAACACCCCAAACAACGATCTCAATTGTCGTAGAGTGTGCCCAAGTAGGTTTATAGTCTGCATCTTTATTCGATGCGCGATATTTCCAACCAAACCATAATGCCATTACGATTGATGGAATTACCACCAATAGCATTAAATAAATCGCAGTCATCATCAGGTTACTTTGACCTTGACCAACTGGACCTTTATTGTTTAGAAGTACCATATCACCGCCGCACCCAGTCAAGAGCGCAGCCATCGTTGATAAAGACAATACAGCTAAAATCGTTTGTCTCATTTTACAACCTCGGTGAAGAGTCCCATTCCCTAATTAAATTATGGGATAGCGATTAAAGTGTCGCATGATTGATAAGAATTTTTTGTGAAATGCTTAG
>NZ_DJLC01000224.1:0-950 GCF_002434875.1 Acinetobacter sp. UBA6526
TCTACAGCAGCGATATTATTTTTATTAAACGACCAATCGCGGATATCTTTGACCGTAATTCCTAAGTCATCCTTGCAACTTTGCCACAACTGTGAAAATTTCGTCCGCTGCTTGGGTTCAAGCAGATTGAAATCTGCATATACCGAGTAACCCCGCATTTCTGTATTAAAAAATCGAGAAATTTGAGTGACAGGTACACCTCCCCAAACAATTGTTTTTCCTTCTGGCAAGTGTATGCCTGTAAGTTTATCTTCAGCCAAAAGACGTTCTTGCATCCCTTTTTTGAATGCATATTTTTCATAAACAAGCTTTGTACCAGCGGGTACACGTATATTTTTAACCACTATCGGTTGTTGCGTCGTATAGTATGGATAGTTTGGCCGAGTCATATTACCCGTTGGATTCATATTACCAACGCAGCCTGTTAAAAGTAATGTAAATGCGACTGATAAAGTTTTTATAGATTGCATTAATAAGCTCCAAAACTCGATTATTTTTATTGTGCTACATAAAATCTTTTACCTAACATTAAAATGAAATAATCAAATGGGCAAGTCTAAGCATCGAACCCTAAAATAAAGACCGTTGTAAAATTTTTTTTCACAACGGTCTATCAGCAAAACCTGCTTGTAAAACTTAAACAGAAATCATCATTTTGCTGCCATGCGAATAGCACCATCCAAACGAATCACTTCACCATTTAAGTAAGAATTTTCGGCAATATGTGCAACCAAACGAGCAAACTCTTCAGGACGACCTAAACGAGAAGGATATGGAACCATTTGCCCTAATGCATCTTGTACGTTTTGCGGTAATCCTTTCAACATTGGCGTTTCCATAATACCCGGTGCAATCACCATAATACGAATCGCATGACGTGCTAACTCTCTTGCGATCGGTAAAGTCATCGCAACAACTGCACCTTTTGAAGCTGAATATGCTGCCTGTCC
>NZ_DJLC01000224.1:1268-19863 GCF_002434875.1 Acinetobacter sp. UBA6526
TATGCTGCCTGTCCAATCTGACCATCAAAAGCAGCTACAGATGCCGTATTCACAATCACACCACGGTCTTCATCACCTTCAGCTACAGTGTTTTTACTCATAGCGTCAGCAGCAAAGCGAAGCATGTTGAATGTACCAGTCACATTGATCTGTAAAGTTTTAGAGAACATCGCAAGATCATGGACTCCTTCTTTCCCCACAACTTTCGCCGATGGGCCAATGCCCGCACAATTGACTAAACCATGTAGTGCACCATGCTTTTCTACAACATCTTTAAAAAATTGTTCAGCGGCTTGCTCATCCGTTACATCTAATTTTACGAATTCAGCTTGATCGCCTAGTGCTTTAGCTTGTTGTTCTCCAACTTCAGCATTCATGTCCACCAACGTTACCGATGCGCCCTTTTCTACTAGATATTCTGCTGTAGCTGCACCTAAACCTGAGCCACCACCAGTAATGACAAAATGTTTTCCTTGAATTTTCATTTACGTTTCCTATCAAATTAAAGATATAAATTTTTATAAGTCAGAGTAAAGCGAAGTTTTTTCCGATACAATTCCAAAAAGTAGCAAATTTAATGCAACTTTTGAGCATTTAATCTATTTTTTCTCCTGTATTTCATTGTTGTATGAGCAAAAACTTACCTTTAGATATAAATTCGGCCAAAGATACTATTTCTAATGCTTTAATCCGTGAAGCGTTAAGTGTTGCCGCAAGTCGTGGTTTAAATATCGTGAGTATTGCCAATCGTGCAGGTATCTCAGCAGAATTGCTAACCTCGACCAAAGCGCGCGTTCCTGTAACTCAATGCGCACAATTATGGGTAGAACTTGCAGAAACCATGAATGATGAATTCTTGGGAATGGATCAACACCCCATGCGGCGTGGCAGTTATAAGCTCTTGGCTCAACTCGCATTCAATGCTGGAACATTAGAGCAGGCAATAAAAGAAATTCTAAGGTTTCTCAGTCTAATCTTAGATGATATTCATGGTGAACTTGTTCAACAAGGTGACAAAGCCTATTTGATTTTGCACGATCACGAACAGCCTAAACGTATGTTCACCTATTCAACTTTTTTAATGTTAGTTCACAGTTTGATGTGTTGGTTGAGCGATCAACGTATCGCATTTCAAAGTATGGCTTTTCGATGCCATCCACCTGTAGAAATACAAGATTATCGTGTTCGCTTCTGCGAAGACATTCAGTTCAATGCGGAACAGAATAAAATCGAATTTGATGCACATTATCTCAAACATAAAATTAAGAAAGACAAACAGGCATTAAAAGATTTTCTGAGACAGACACCTTATAACCTAATTGTACGTTTTAAAAATGAAAATTCTTTAAGCTTGCAGATTCGTCGTCAATTACTGTTGCAACCACCTTCACTATGGGCTGAATTAAAAGATATCGCACAACAATTAAATATGTCGACGGCAACGATTCAACGGCGCTTGAAACAAGAAGGTGTTAGCTATCAACAGCTTAAAAATGATATCCGCTGCGATATTGCAATTGAACGCCTAAGTAAAACCAATGATTCCATTCAAAGTATTAGTGATGAGCTGAACTTCCATGATCCAAGTGCATTTCATCGCGCTTTTAAAAAATGGAGTGGTGTAAGCCCAGGTACTTACCGTAAATCATCCCCCAACAAAAAGAGTTTTTTAAGCAATTTGGATTCGTAATAAATGGAGGTTAAAAATGTATCTTCCTGAGGTTTTTGAAGAGAAAGATCATGAAAAGCTTTACCAACTCATTGAAAATTATCCCTTTGCGACATTAGTTAGCCAAAGCACGAATGGATTTGGGGCTAATCATTTACCATTTAAATTGCTCCTTGAACCTGAACATCATAGTGCTATTCTCGTTGCACACATTGCAAGAAATAATCCTCTACACACCCAAATCAGAAATGGAACAGAGGTGCTTGTCATTTTTCAAGGTGAACAAGGCTATATTTCACCGAACTGGTATCCAAGCAAGCAACAACACCATCAACACGTACCGACTTGGAACTATCAAGTGGTTCACGTCAACGGCGCTATTCGCTTTTTAGAAGATGAAAAATCCTTACGCGGTATTCTCGCAAAACTGACTCGAACACATGAGGCGAAACAACCGAAACCTTGGAAAATGTCTGATGCACCAAGCGACTATATCGCTGAAGAACTCAAAGGCATCATTGGAATAGAAATTAAAATCCAGCAAATGACTGGAAAATTTAAACTCAGTCAAAATCGCGATAAAGTTGATGCCGTCGGTGTTGTGGATGGTTTAGAGCAACAAGGTGAAGCTAAATTAGCACAAGCAGTCCAACGATATATTCAAGATTAACCTGATTTCTGTCCTAAGCTAACGCGATCATTTGCACCATAATCTTGAATGGTTTGGATTTGACTAAATCCTTGTTGCTCAAAGATATTACGTACCGCCTGTCCTTGATCATAACCATGTTCAAGCACAATCCAACCGTTTGGCTTTAACCAGTCTTTTCCCTGAGTAATGATGATTTCAATATCTGCTAGCCCATGATTATCTGCAATTAATGCTCGCTCAGGTTCAGACTTGAGCTTTTGCATATGCACATCTTCTGGATCGATATAAGGTGGATTAGATACAATCAAATCAAATGTTTGCGATTCTAAAGCATCAAACCAAGCTCCACAGGCAAAGTTAACTTGCGTTAAACCATGTCGAGTCGCATTTTCTTTTGCAACATCTAAGGTCGGTAGATAAACATCAGTTGCTGTAACCTGCCATTGCGGACGCTCACTTGCCAAAGACAAAGCGATTGCACCAGTTCCTGTACCTAAGTCGACAATATTGGCATTCGTACTGATTGGAAGTTTCAGCACCGTTTCAACCAAAATTTCAGTATCAGGACGCGGAACTAAAGTATCGTGGGTTACTTTTAAATCTAGCGTCCAAAATGGCTGAGAACCCGTAACATAAGCCAATGGCTCACCCTGTTCGATACGCGCAAGCCCATCTAAATAAGCTTGTTCTTGTATTTCAGTCAACTCATGCTCAAGCCTTAACTTTAGCTCCAAAGCACCGATTCCTACAATATGCTCAAGTAGCCATGCTGCTTCTTGGCGTTCGTAGCTATCAATTTCGCCTTTGATTTCTAATGCTTGAGCAATATTCATTAGCCGCCATTTTCCTGTGCAAGCAGAGCTAACTGATCCGCTTGATATTCACGATGCAAGCTATCCAACAATTCTGTTAAATCACCTTCCATAATCGCATCTAATTTATATAAAGTTAGATTGATACGGTGATCCGTCATACGGCCTTGTGGGTAGTTATAAGTACGAATACGTTCAGAACGGTCACCCGAACCTACTAAGTCACGGCGCATTTCTGAAGTTGCTGCATCAGCCGCAGCACGTTTTGCATTTTCTAAACGTGATACGAGTAGTGCCATCGCTTTAGCTTTATTTTTGTGCTGTGAACGTTCTTCTTGACATTCAACCACAACACCTGACGGAATATGGGTAATACGCACCGCTGAATCGGTTTTGTTAATGTGCTGACCACCCGCACCTGATGCACGGTAGGTATCGATACGTAAATCAGCAGGGTTAATATCCACTGTTGTGTCTACATCTACTTCTGGAAGAATCGCAACTGTACATGCAGAGGTATGCACACGACCTTGGGATTCAGTGGCAGGGACGCGTTGTACACGATGTGCACCACTTTCAAATTTCAAACGGCCATATACGCCCTCACCATCTACACGGCAAATCACTTCTTTATAACCGCCATGTTCACCTTCATTTTCAGAAAGCACTTCAATACGCCAACCTTGAGTTTCAGCATATTTACTATACATACGGAATAAGTCACCAGAAAAGATCGCAGCTTCATCACCACCCGTTCCTGCACGAATCTCAAGATATGCAGCATTGGCATCGTTTGGATCTTTAGGAATCATCAATACATTTAATTGATCTTCGAGATCAACCAAAAGCGCCTTATTTTCTTTTATTTCTTCTTCTGCCATATCTTTAAAGTCTGGATCAGACTTCATCATTTCAGCAGTTTCGATGTCTTCTTCAGCTTGACGATATTTAGCCCAAACCTCAGTAATTTCTGTTAAATCATTATGTTCACGTGACAGTTTACGAAAACGTTTATTGTCCGAAATAACTTCTACATCTGCGAGCAATGCAGTCAGCTCTTCATGACGATCACATAATTGATCTAATCTTAAACGGAGTGATGCTTTCATGGGTGGAATATCTCAAAATCTAAAGACTCTATGCAACACAACTGGCGGAAGCACGAGCAAAATCAAAAAATTGCGCATAGTTTACAGATTCTCCTGATTAAATAACATAGAGAAGTTTGCTAACTTACTATTCCACCATCATTTCATCACAAATCACTTGGTTTTATCTGTTCTGAGCAGTTTTATTTATTGAAGCGAAGTGTAAAATTTGAAATAACATATCCAAGTTAGAACATTGCCTACTATTTTTATAATTCTGTATTTTCAAACGAGATTAAATCGTTATCTACTTCGGGTTTTGAATTGATTTATCGCTCTATTTCTCATCGAAAGCAACAAAACACTACAATCCAATCACTAAACCGTAATAATTCAGAAAAGCATCTCCACATTTTCCATCTCAAACTTTGTTACATTTGCTCGCATTACAAAAGATGTCCTATCCAATAGGAACGTGGAGTTAAAAATGAAAGCCAATGCTTGGTTATGTGCGATTTTAGCAAGTACCTCTCTGATGACCGTTGCTCATGCAGATAATGGTACACGTGTAGCAGCAACATCTGCGCTTGGTAGTGTTGTCGGTACTGCAATTGGTAAAGAAGTTGGTGGAAACAGCGGTGCCATGATTGGTTCTGCGATTGGTGGTGCTGGTGGTGCAGCTGCTGCAAGTAGTAAACGTACACGTACCGAAGCTGCTATCGGTGGCGGTTTAGGTGGTGTCGGTGGCTATACAGTTGGTAAAAATCTAGGTGGAACAACGGGTGGTTACATCGGTGCAGCAGCGGGTGCTGCTGGTGGTGCAGCTTTAGGTCGTCAAGTTGGTCAAGATCGTTATTATGACAATCACCAATCTAAAAAATATAAGAAAAAACGTAAACATCGTCATCACTAATTCAAAAGCACCTTCGGGTGCTTTTTTATTATCTAAGCAAGATTTCTGGAGATTCTATAAATTTAGACTTATTTAAAGGTGAGACTAGCATTGGCAAATAAGGATTTAATGCTAAAAATCCTGACTTAAATACTTGGTTGAATCCTTTTCTTGTTCTTCCTAGAATAATCCCCTATTTTTTATATGCCTTTGTGTTTTTACATGAATACCGAATTACTCTCGCCTGCTGGCTCTCTTAAAAATATGCGCTATGCCTTTGCTTATGGAGCAGATGCAGTCTATGCAGGTCAACCTCGTTATAGTTTACGCGTTCGTAATAATGAGTTTGATCATGACAATTTAAAAATCGGTATTGATGAAGCACATGCCTTAGGTAAAAAATTCTATGTTGTTGCCAACATTCAACCACATAACAGTAAGCTGAAAAATTTTATTCGAGATATTGAACCGATTATTGCGATGCAACCTGATGCCTTGATTATGTCTGATCCAGGTTTGATTATGATGGTGCGTGAACATTTCCCTGACGTGCAAATACATCTTTCAGTACAAGCAAACGCGATTAACTGGGCAACAGTAAAGTTTTGGAAAGGCTATGGGCTAAGTCGTGTCATCCTTTCTCGCGAGTTATCACTTGAGGAAATTGAAGAAATCCAAAAACATGTCCCTGAAATCGAATTAGAAGTATTTGTACATGGTGCTTTGTGCATGGCTTATTCAGGTCGCTGTCTTCTATCTGGCTATATGAATAAACGAGATGCCAATCAAGGTGCTTGCACCAATGCATGTCGTTGGGAATATAAAATCCATGATGCAAAAGAAGATGTCAATGGTGATGTCATCCCTGTTCAGCAATTAGACGAACCTACACAATGTTGTTCAAAAGCGGATTCAGAAGACACTACACAAACAGTTTTAGTTCAACGTAATGACGAAGAAATGTTTGCTGCAGAAGAAGATGAACATGGAACTTACTTTATGAACTCAAAAGATCTCCGTGCAGTACAACATGTAGATCGTCTGACGCATATGGGTGTTGCATCTCTTAAAATTGAAGGGAGAACGAAATCCTATTTTTACTGTGCGCGCACAGCACAAATTTATCGTAAAGCAATTGATGATGCTTTATCAGGCAAAGCTTTTGATCAGAGCTTAATGCATCAACTCGAAGGCTTGGCAAATCGAGGTTATACCGAAGGTTTCTTACGTCGACATATTCACAGCGACTATCAGAACTATGAAGATGGTTCATCACATTTTGATTATCAACAATTCTGCGGTGAAGTTTTGGAACGTCACGGCGACTATGTTCGTATTGAAGTTAAAAATCGCTTCCTCGTAGGTGATTCTCTAGAATTGATGACACCGAAAGGCAATTTTTCTTTTGTGCTTGAGCATATGCGTGACCTAAAAGATAATTCAATCGACAATGCTAAAGGCTCAGGTCATATCGTAGAGATTCCACTGCCACAAGATATAGATATTGCTTATGCTTTATTAATTCGCAACCTGCCTCATGCAAAAGAGCAATTACAATCTTCTGCTTTGGCTTATGCAGCGAACTAAGACATGGCACTCATGATCACGACGGCCTGTATCAATTGCGATATGTGCCTCCCAGAATGCCCCAATGAAGCGATTTATGAAGGTGCAAAAGTTTACGAAATCGACCCACAACGTTGCACTGAATGTGTAGGCTTTTATGAATCGCCCACATGCATTGCTGTGTGTCCGATTAACTGTATCAATCCAGACCCAAATTTTTTAGAATCAAAAGACCAACTTCTCATTAAATTTAAAAGCTTAAATTTATATAATAATTAAATAGTTAAAATTAATTTTGTGGTGCTTTCCTTCCATCATGGTTGAAAGTACCGCTTCTTTTTAAGTTCTGATATTTCTCCCTGCTAAATTTCTGTTTAAGCGCTTAACACTGGCATCAAAATTGCTAAATAGTATTACGTTTTTTAAAATTAGTATTACTACGGGTGTTTGCCTATGCATCATTCAGTATTGTCAAAAAGGAAAAAGCTTTTCTTAGGATTTGGGTCTTTTATCATTCCACTTCTTATTTGGAGCTGTGTCAGTTATTTACCTTTTATTTGGCATCCTCAAGTTCAAATCACTGATTCAGGCAGTGTCTCTTACTTACAGGTAGGAACACGTCTTGAGAAAAGTGCTTACTATGCAGAAGCACAACAAGCGGTTGATCAAGCTAAAACACCTCCAACAGGAATTTTAGTCAACCCAATATATTTACCTGCTCCACATGAAGTTGCGATAGCATTATTTACATCATTTACGACACCACCACAGCAAGCAGACGCACCTTGGCTACATCAAAGTCTGTGGCACAGTATCAAAATCGTATTTACTGCATTTTTCATTTCATCGTTGATTGGTGTACCACTCGGAATCTTATGCGGATTTTCCAACACGATTTCCAAGTTAACAGAGCCTTTTGTTGAGTTCTTTCGCTACCTTCCTGCACCTGCTTTTGGCGCACTTGCGGTTGCTATTTTAGGAATTAACGATGCACCTAAAATTGCCATCATTGTGATTGGTACTTTATTTCAACAAATCTTGATTATTGCCAATACCACAAGAATGGTTGATCGCGGCTTAATTGAGGCGGGTTATACCCTTGGAACAAACAAAGTCAAAAGCCTATTTTATGTGGTGATTCCAGCTGCATTGCCAGACATCTATCGAGATCAACGTGTCTTACTCGGTTGGGCTTGGACATATTTAATTGTTTCAGAATTAATTGGTGCAACCTCAGGCATCACTTGGTTTATTACACAACAAGCACGCTATCAAAACTTTGATAACGTCTATGCTGCAATCCTGATTATTGGCGTGATTGGTCTGGTCTGCGATCTAATTTTAATGAAATTAGGTATGCGTCTATTCAAATGGAAAAAAGGAGTATAAATATGACTGAGCATTTTGATTCAAAAGCATATTTCGAAAGTATTTATACTCGTCCTGTAATGCTAGAAACCAAAAATCTGAGCCAAATCTTTAATCATGGCGATGGTGAACGTCTTGTCCTAAATAAAATTGATTTAACCATTCATAAACGAGAATTTATCTGTGTGATCGGCCCATCAGGTTGTGGTAAATCCACCTTGAGTCGTGTTGTCGCAGGATTAGATGATTTCCATAGTGGTGAGGTTTTAGTTGAAGGTCAAAAAATCAAAGGGCCTAGCTCTGAACGTGGCATGGTGTTTCAAGGCTATACCCTTTTCCCATGGAAAACAGTCAAAGAAAACGTCATGTTCGGTCCAATGATGAAAGGCATCAGCCGAACTCGCGCAGAAGAAATGGCACGGGAATGGATTAACATCATTGGTTTAGATAAGTATGAAAATCAATTTCCACATGAGCTTTCAGGTGGCATGAAACAACGTGTTGCGATTGCCAGAGCATTGGTCAATGAACCTAAAATATTATTAATGGATGAACCTTTTGGTGCACTTGATCCTTACACCCGCCAAAAGATGCAAAAACATTTGATGGATTTATGGCAAAACATTGACCTCACTATTATGTTTGTTACCCATGACATGGATGAGGCGATTTTATTGGCCGATCGTATCGTGGCATTAAAAGCCAACCCTGGTGAAGTAAAAGAAGTTATCGAAGTTAATTTGCCTCGACCGCGATCATTCGACTTAATTCACTCAACGGAGTTCAAACAATTGCGTGATCGCGTGAATCAACTTGTACATAGTCAAGAAGAAGAACTTGATCCATCCTTAGAGGATTTACCTAAAATTCCACGCATGACTCAAGTCAGTACACAGAAATAAAAATAGCAATTGGGACGACCCAATTCGCTTCATTTATTGCTGGACGACCAGCCTATGGTGAAGATCATGAACCATGAATATGTCCTGCCACTTATCGACATTTCTCTTCTAAATAGCGATTACTTAGAAGATCGGATGCAAGTCGTTCAAGCACTGGATCGAGCCTGCAAAGAGGTCGGTTTTCTGTATATTCAAGGCGAACAATTTCAGCCTGAACTTTTCGATAAACTCAAAGAAATCGCTGAAAGTTACTTTGCTCAAGATGAAAATCAAAAAATGCAAAACTACATCGGACTTTCAAAAAACCACAGTGGTTATGTTCCGATTGGAGAGGAACAATTCAAAGCCAATGTATATGACTTAAAAGAAGCATATGACATCAATTATGACTATCAGGAAATTGAAAATCGCCGCCCTTTACTCGGTCCTACACAATGGCCTAATGATCCTCAATTTAAAGAACAAGTTTTAGCTTACTACCAACATATCAAAGCAATTGGCCATCAACTTTTTAAAGCATTTGCGCTGGCTTTGGAGTTAGAAGAAGACTATTTTGATGCGCATTTAAAGCATGCACCGAGTCAATTAAGACTGATCCACTATCCTTTCAATCCAAATGCCGAAGATCAGTTTGGGATTGGTGCTCATACAGATTACGAGTGCTTTACTCTGCTTTTTCCAACGGCAGAAGGACTACAGGTATTAGATAAACAAGGTGAATGGATTGATATTCCACTGATTGAAAATACGATGGTGATGAATATCGGAGATATGATGGAAATCTTATCGAATGGTCGTTACCTAGCAACCAAACACCGTGTTAAACGCGTCAAACAAGAACGCTATTCTTTCCCTTTGTTTTTCTCTTGTAATTACGACTATATCATCCAACCCATTATCAAAAATGAAGATCCCCATTATCCACCCATGAAAGGTGGCGAACATTTATTTAATCAAACAGCGCAAACTTTTAGATATCTAAAACAACGCATTGCTTCAGGTGAGCTGGTTTTAGAAAATGCACGACCGCTTTACTCCTTTGGCTTGAATGAACAAGGAGAAGTGTCATGAACCTTGTGCAATTATTAAAGCGATTAAAGCCAACACCCATCGCAGACTTAACCTTACCCCGATATTTATTCGGGAGTTTCAGACGTAAAAGTATCAGTTTCTATAATGGCTTAACGGATGAAAATACGATTGTTTATTGGTTCCAATCAAAATCATTTAGCATTGACCTCCGACTTCCTGACGGCAATCAAACCGCGCTACATGAACGTCAGGGTTGGATTGGCGATACAATATGGGACAGCCAAACAGCATTATTATCTTGGGAAATTCAGCAAAGTTATCAGAATCATATTCAATGGCCTGAACCAGCAAAACTCTATCCGATTGGAAATTCTATCTTAGAGTTTGCACCGTCTAATGCTTATGTCGAAGATTGGCGTCAGCAAGCAAATAGAGGATTATTTTTTGGGTTACGACTATTTCAAATGCAATGTTTAAAAACCGAGCAAATATTTCCTGTTGATGGTGGTCTTGTCATCACAGATAAACATATTGCTTATGCCCAATCACGTTTCCCTCAGATTCAACAGCAGATAAACCAATATGCTACTTTAGCTGAGGTGAATGATCTGAAGAGTGAAATTGAAAGCTATGAAGTTTCGATCGCATTGAATGATTCGAATATTTGCTGGAGTACGAAGTCCAATCAAATTGGTCAAACTATTTTACTTGATCATTTTGAATTATTAGAAGATCAGACCATTACACAATTAAAAATGATTGGTGATGACAAATATCTTCTATATTTTAAACTTGACGTTTATCAGCCTGATTTTGTTTTTGATCATATCTCTGCTTGTTCCGATTCAGGGCAACGATGGTTAGCTCAAGAGCAAAATCATTTACTGAAACATGCAAAAACGACTATTTGAGTGGAGCTTTGGAGGTTTATGTCTTATCTATTTTTAGCTATAGCAATTGTTGCTGAGGTAATCGCAACCTCAGCGCTTAAAGCTTCCCAAGGATTCAGCGTTTTAGTTCCCTCGATCATTACCATTTTAGGTTATACCGTTGCCTTGTTCTTTTTATCCCTTACACTGAAAACGATACCTGTAGGCATTGCGTATGCGATTTGGTCAGGTGCAGGTATTGTGCTTATTTCTGCCGTAGGTTGGATTTTTTTCAAACAACACTTAGACACCGCTGCATTTATTGGTCTAGGCTTAATGATCACAGGAATTATTGTGATTAATGTATTTTCTAAAAGTACTCATATCTAAAAAAGTTATAGAAAACCGTTCTGTGTGAACGGTTTTTTTATGCATATTGTTATTTTAACTCTTCCACAAGTGCTGGATAAATTAATCCATCCGCATCGACTTCTGCTTTATATATGCCATTGCTCACATTGAATTTATTGACATGGTAAGTAGAGCCATAGATTGAATCAAAACCGTCTCCTTTTGCAAATACTTGTTTATTCGCAGCAAGATCAAGTAAATGTGTACCATCAATAAATTGTTCATACTGTGCAGGGTCAACACCTACACGATTTGCCATAATTTTTACCGCATCGGCATGTGTTGCAGGATCTTGAATATATTTTACAGTCTTATCCCAAACTTGAATCAGTTTCTTCCAATCCTCTTTATGAGCAGATAAATGGCTCGCATTCACTGAAAGCGTATCGTAAATCAAACCTGGTTTGTCTTTAGATGTATAAATAATCTTTGAACCAGCCACTGCTTTTAAAGCTTGATTGGCAACAGGCTGCCAAACTGCAATCGCAGAAATATCCTTACTGGTGAATACTTGCGGGAGTTCGTTGGTGACTGAATTAACAAGTTTCACATCTGTTGCAGGAATTTTAGAATCATCTAAAGCTGTTGAAAGGAGTAAGTGATCTACTAAACCTTTTTCCGTTGCAACTGACTTACCTTTTAGATCACTAATTGAGTTAATACCTTCTTTTGCAATAATGACATCATTACCAGCAGAATAATCCGTCACCATGATCATCATGCCCTTGGTTCCACCAGAAGCATTCACTAAATTATCGCCATTTGTAACCAACACTGCGTCTAATTGATTAGCCGCAAAAGCAGAAAGAGACGCTGAATAATCAAACCATTTAAAATCTACATTTAAGCCCGCTTCTTTTAACCAGCCTTTTTCGATTGCTACTTGCCATGCGACAAAGCCCGGCCAATCACTATAGCCAATAGTAATTGGTGTACTTGCATTGCTACTTGTTGAATCAGCAGCTTTATCGGCCGTAGGTACTTTGGCTGAATTATCGCATCCCGTAACAGCCAAACCCAATAATACAGAGATGGATAATGTTGTAATTGCTTGCTTCATAATGTTACCCCATTAGAGAATGTTTTATGACATTCATACGTAAAACCTTTAACTAAAAAATAATGCGTAGCAAACGCACTGTTAATCGTTTTGTTGCAGCGGCGGCATAACTGCATCCATCAGCTCAAGATGGCCTTTAATCACACCTTTTAATGCAGTAAATTGCTGACTAATTTGTTTAAGATCATTACTTTTTCCTTGCAAGAGCATAACCTCTAAGATTTTTTGATCATCTAACTGAATACTCAAAGAACTAATCACTTGCTCAAGGAACTCATGTTGTAAATCAGCGAGTTGCACGCGGATGTTGGCTGTATTGCGCTGATATAACAACGTTAAAGTTCCCACCATGACTGAGTTCTCGGTGGTGTATTGATGAATCAAATGGCGATTGATCATATCTACGATTGCTTGAGAACGACTTTCGTAATGTTCTTCTACGATCTTCTGATCCAAAGCTTCAACGGTCTTTTCAGGCACCGTAATACTGATGCGTGTCAGTTTCGGTTTATCCTTCAGTTTGCTTGAGTTACTTTTTTGCACTTGGTCTTTCTTGTTTGACATATAAACCTGCTCTCACTGCTAAAAGATCAACCAAAACATGCATAACGAGTTTGCAATACTGAATCATGATTCGCTTGGTATCCATCGCTACCTCAGTAATACTAATTTTCTAATTCGTATTATTTAATGCAGTATCTATGCCAGTTTTTATGGGATTATTTACGCTCAAAAGCACTTATCAAGTTTAAAAAATGTGCAAAAAAAAGCCCTATGTTTCATGATAGGGCTTTTCATGCATCATTATATTTTTCAAATATTATGCGGGTGCTAAAGTAAACAAAGCTTGACCTGTTTTGACCGTTTGCGCTTTATCAATCAAGATGGTATCGACTTTCATTTTCGCTGGTGCAATGATTGGAATTTCAATTTTCATCGCCTCTATCACCGCAAGGGTTTCACCCTCCTCAATGATATCGCCAACCGCACATTCAATTTTCCAGACTGAACCTGGCATGTGTGATTCAACAACCATTCCACCTGTAGGTATATTGATTTCAGTATCATCAAGCACAACATCCATGCTTTCAGAAACATATTCAGCCAAACCTGCTTCATGCCATCTACGGCGTTCTGCTTCAAAATTTTCTTGTTGAACCTGCTTAAACTCTTGAATACTTGCCTGATTTTCTTTAAGAAAAGCATTGTATTCCTTAAGATTTAAAACACCATCTTCAATTCTAAGCTTTAAACGTCCCGCTTTAAAATCTTCACGCATCTCCAATAGTTCAGTTTCAGACACTTCATAAAAACGAATTTGATCGAAGAATCTCAGTAACCACGGCTTATCTAATTCAAAATTAGGATTTTGACGATAACGGCTCCAGACTTGCGTGGTACGCCCAACAAATTGATAACCACCCGGTCCTTCCATGCCGTAAACACACATATACGCACCACCGATACCCACAGCATTTTCAGGTGTCCATGTTCTCGCAGGATTATATTTGGTTGTAACTAATCGATGTCTTGGATCAAGTGGCGTTGCAACTGGTGCACCGAGATAAACATCACCCAATCCCATCACTAAATACGAAGTGTTATAGACGACATCCTTAACAGCTTGTTTTGACTCCAAACCATTAATACGGCGAATAAACTCAATATTATCTGGACACCAAGGCGCATCTGGTCGAACGAGTTGCGTATATTTTTCAGTCGCCAGTTGAGTTTGTGAATCCTCCCAAGCCAATGGTAAATACACAGTTCGAGAAGCAACTTGCATATTCTCAATATCAGGCAGTTCGGCTTCAGCAGATTGTAATAATTTCAGTAAATCCGATTGGTCTAAAACACTCGAATGATAGTGAATTTGCAGTGAACGAATCCCCGGCGTGAGATCAATAATACCTTGAATATTTTGCTGTTTTACCCACTGCATTAAAGCGTGAATACGGAATCTTAAATTGAGGTCTAAGACCAGATCCCCATACTCGACCAATAAATAATGATTACCAGCAGGTCGATACGTTACAGTAGGTTTATCTTCACCTTGTGCCAATGTTGCTAAAACAGCATTTTCTAAAGTGATTTCTTCTGCCTGAATGACTGGTGAGAAATTCACATTCGCTGTTGTTTTATGTTGCAATGCTGTTTGATATTGCTGTTCTAGTTGTTGAGCTTGCTGATAACTTACAGGAATAAACTTCACTTTATCCCCTGCTTTTAGCTGCCCCAATTTCCATAGTTCAGCATTAATCACAACGGCTGGGCAAACAAAGCCACCTAAACTCGGACCATCAGGCCCTAAGATAATTGGCATATCACCCGTAAAATCAATCGCTCCAATTGCATAAGCATTATCATGGATATTCGATGGATGTAACCCCGCTTCACCACCATCGATACGCGCCCATTCAGGTTTAGGACCAACTAAGCGAATCCCTGTACGGCTCGAATTAAAGTGAATTTCCCATTCTTGTTCAAAAAACATGGAAATATCATTTTTCGTAAAGAAGTCTGGCGCACCGTGTGGCCCGTACATCACTGCAATTTCCCAACTTGTTCCAAAACTAGGAATTTGAGCCGCATCTAGCAAATGCGTATTTTCTAAACTGCTTTCAAAGATAGGCAACATATCACCGATCAGCAAATTTCTTCCTGCGTGACCACCAAATTGCCCTAAAGTAAACGTCGCTAAACTCCCTAAATAAGCAGGAACATTTAAACCACCTTTAATACCAATATAGCTTCGACAACCTGTGGAAATTCTTCCGCATTTCAAAACTTGTCCTTTGCGCACATTGATGGTTGACCACATTGGAATGATCTGACCATCTAAACTAGCTTCCATATCTCCGCCAGTTAAAACGATTTGGCTATCACAATGAAACTTAAGCGTAGGACCTTGTAAAGTACATTCCAAGCCTGCTGTATTAAAAGGATTATCCAGCAATTGGTTTGCAACATTTAAGCTTAATGCATCCATTGCCCCAGATGGCGGAACACCGACATCCCAGTAGCCCAAACGTCCCGTCACATCTTGTACAGCGGTTTGTATGCCAGATTGTAGAACCTCTATCTTTTGCGTTTTCCATTCAAATGTATTTAAAAAGCGAGTCGTTTGAGTTCCTTGATTGAATACCTCACAACGGATAATTTCTTGTAAATATTCTAAATTAGTTTCAATTCCTACAATTTCAGTCTTGCTTAGGCTATTTTGCATTGCTTGAATTGCATGATCTCGATCATTTGCAGTCACAATAATTTTGGCGATCATCGGATCATAGAATGAAGAAACATTTGATCCCGTTTCAACCCACGTCTCAACACGTGACGATGCATCAAACTTTACGCTAGTTAATAGACCCGCACTTGGCTGGAAATTCTTAATCGGATCTTCTGCATATAAACGGACTTGAATTGAGTGCCCTTTTGATTCGAGTTGTTGCGTTGGTTCTAACCAATCACCACTCGCTAAAGTCACCATCCATTCAACAAGATCAACGCCATAAACCTGTTCAGTTACGCCATGTTCCACTTGAAGTCTCGTATTGACCTCAAGAAAATAGAATTCTTGCGTGTCCGTATCCATCACAAATTCAACTGTACCAGCAGAGCGATACTGTACAGACTGCATCAATTGAATGGCAATTTGTTGAATATATTCACGTTGTTGATGATTTAAATGTGGTGCTGGTGTTTCCTCTATCACCTTTTGATTACGGCGCTGAACCGAACAATCACGCTCACCTAACGCTAGCACTTGACCTTTGCCATCACCAAAAATTTGTACTTCGATATGGCGCGCATTTTGAACAAATTTTTCTAAATATAATCCTGCGTCTTTAAAGTTTGCTTGCGCAAGATAGGAAACTGTCTGGTAAGCATCTCTGAGCTCAACTTCATTCCAAACCAAACGCATCCCAATTCCACCACCACCCGCAGTACTTTTCAGCATCAGGGGATAGCCAATCTGAGTGGCTTGAACAATTGCATCCTGTTCATCAATGAGCAATTGGCTGCCCGGTAATAAAGGAACTTGATTCTGAATTGCCAATTCACGCGCTGTATGCTTTAAGCCAAAATCACGCATTTGTTGCGATGTTGGGCCAATAAATGCAATGCCTTGTTGCTCACATAAATCACAAAATGCAGCGTTTTCAGATAAGAAACCATATCCAGGATGAATCGCTTCTGCACCAGACTCAAGTACTGCCGAAAGGATTTTCTCAATATTTAAATAGCTTTGTTGTGCAGCAGAATCACCAATAAAAATCGCTTCATCTGCCATAGAAACATGTAAAGAATCACGATCTGCTTCTGAATAAACAGCAACCGATTGAATGCCCAATTTACGCAGTGTACGAATTACTCGACAAGCAATAGCGCCGCGATTGGCAATAAGTACTTTTTTAAACATATGCTATTCCCCTCAAGCTTCACGTACGACGAGTTGAATTTTTGTTGGGTTATAGGCATTGCAAGGATTATTTAATTGAGGACAATTAGAAATAAGTACGATTAAATCCATTTCGGCTCTAATTTCCACATATTTACCCGGTGCAGAAACACCATCATCGAACTTTAGGTGTCCATCAGCCGTAACAGGAACATTCATAAAAAAATTAATATTCGGGCCTATATGACGAACATTGAGCTGATGTTTTTTTGCAATAGGATGCTTTGCCAAAGCATACATAAAATTATTACGGCAACTATGCATCGGGTATTTATCATGTGCATAACGAACCGTATTACTTTCACATGAACATGCGCCGCCTAAGGTGTCATGTCGACCACAATTATCATCGACAATCACGGCGATTGGTCGTGCATAATTACTATAAAGCGTTGTACCTTTTTCCAAATACAGTTGTTGATTTTGCGCAAGCGTATCTGTCGCGCTATATCGCTCATCAACATTTTCAGCACTGATAAACAAAGTATCAACGGCTTGATTTCCTTCTAAATCAATAATTCGGAAATACTGACCTTGTTTTACCTCACACATCCAAGCCTCGCCTGCTGGACAAACTTGATCTAAAACTGTTTTTTCAAATCGTTGTAATGCTGTCATTGTCTATTCCCCCCAAACTTAATTTGATAATGCGTAATAACGTTGATTGTTGGCAAAACCACGTTGGTTTTGCGGACACGAGTCTCGGCAAATATCATGCTCAGTTAAGGGATTGGCTTTAAATAAACGAAGCTCTATATCAGAGGGGTTATATTCATCAGATTGATCTAATGGATGTGGTGCAGCAGAAAGAAAGACCAAACAATCCATATCAAATCTCAATTCAATGATTTGATTCAGATTGTTATTTTGCACATAAGACAGTTTTCCACCGTCATCTGGCTTTACTTTCGAAAATAAATTCACGGTTGCCGTTAAATCAGCTTGAGATAAACCGAACTTAGTTAGCTCAATCAATAAACTCTCTAAACCATTTTGATGCATATCATTACGTGCATCTTGGAAGTTTTTTTTACCGAAGTTTTTAGCAATTTGTTCAGCTGTGCTTGGGCCACAAAACACATCATTCCAGCCATGATCGTCTTTCACTATCGATGCCATGACTCGCCCGAGATCAGAGTACAATACATGCTCTGTCGATAAAAATGCCGTATGTTGAGCTTTCAAACTATCAGGCATATTGAAGCGCTCTAATTTCTCATCAGCATTTACACAGAATAATGAAACATTTGCATTCTGATTTAATGCTTCAAGTTGTAAAACAGTGCCTCTTTGGATTCGACCAGACCAATGATGCCCACCCGGTAATGTTTCACTCCAAAGTGTCTTATTGTCGTGATAGACCGATTGACTCATAACAAACCTCTTGTGGATAATTTAAACCTCGTTATGGCAAAATGCCTGACCTCCCGGGCTTTTATCCCTCCGTGTAGTTCTGTCGAACCGTCATCTCTCGGACCAGTCACGCCAATCAGCATCGGAACCCTAGACAACTTTTAGCTATATCTAGATGAAGCAAAAGACATGCCAAATAAGTATTACGTTTTTTATATTTAGTAATACCAAAATGATCAATTTTAGTGAGAATTTGAGCGTTTCATTAAAAATGGGCACCAAGATGATGCTTAATGAGAAAAGTTGATTCTTCTATTTCCATATTTTTAGACATAAAAAAAGCGCCTTACGGCGCTTTTTTAGATATACACATTAGTTTGCATATACTGGGAATTTTGCACAAACAGCTTCAACTTTTGCTTTCACATCAGCGATAACTTTTTCCTCACCTTTGCTGTC
>NZ_DJLC01000059.1:0-435 GCF_002434875.1 Acinetobacter sp. UBA6526
ATTTCAAAAGCCCTATCACGATCTCCCGCTTGATCATAGACCCCCGCCACAATGCTTTGCGCAATAATCACTTGTCGCTCTTCAGCTGTAATTGGGTTAAATGCGGAGTAGGGGGGCATGACCCAGCCTCGTTCTACAATTTGTGGCGTACCTTGTTCATCTAAGCAGCTAATCAATGCTTCACCGACAGCAAGTTCAGTGATCGCTTGATCAACTTTAAAATCAGGGTTGGCGCGAAAGGTATCAGCTGCGGTCTTTACTGCTTTTTGGTCTTTTGGAGTGAATGCTCTTAACGCATGTTGTACACGGTTACCAAGTTGTCCTAAGACGCTTTCAGGTAAGTCGAGTGGATTTTGGGTGATGAAGTAAATCCCAACCCCTTTAGAACGAATCAGGCGAACCACTTGCTCAATTTTTTCTTGTAAATTTTGGCTG
>NZ_DJLC01000059.1:748-6649 GCF_002434875.1 Acinetobacter sp. UBA6526
TTTTTTCTTGTAAATTTTGGCTGGCATTGTCAAAGAGTAAATGCGCCTCATCGAAGAAAAATACCAGTTTAGGTTTATCCATATCACCAACTTCGGGTAACTGTTCAAAAAGTTCAGACAGCATCCAAAGTAGGAATGTGGCATAAAGCTTGGGGGTATTCATGAGTTTGTCAGCAGCTAAAATATTAATATAGCCATGACCATTCGAATCGGTTTGAATGAAGTCTAAAATATTGAGGCTCGGCTCACCAAAGAATTGTTCGCCCCCTTGATCGCCAAGCGCCAGTAAGTTGCGTTGGATTGCACCAAGACTTGCAGGTGAGAGGTTGCCATATTCTGCTTTAAGATCAGCCGCATTTTCACTGACATAGGTCAGCATAGCTTTTAAATCTTTAAAGTCGATGAGCAATAGGCCTTGATCATCTGCAATTCTGAAGACTGCTGATAGCACACCTTCTTGCGTGTCATTTAGATTCAGCATCCGAGCTAATAATAGTGGACCAATTTCTGAAATCGTTGTGCGAATGGGGTGTCCTTGTTGGCCAAATAAATCCCAAAAAATCACAGGTGAAGCTGCAAATGGAACTGACTCTATGCCTAAAAGTTTCAAGCGCTCATCAAATTTAGGGCTGCTTGTTCCTGCTTTTGCAAGACTGGAAACATCACCTTTGGCATCGGCTAAAAATACAGGCACACCAAGACGCGAAAAGCTTTCAGCAAGAACTTTGAGTGTGACGGTTTTACCCGTACCCGTCGCGCCTGCAATCAAGCCATGTCGGTTTGCAAATTGTGAATGTAAAACGATATCTTGTGTTGTATCTGTAGTTTTCTTAGCAATAACAATTGGTGTACTCATTCTTCACCTATTTTTGATTTCATTCGAGCTGTTTTAATGCGTTTTGAATATCTTGAATTAAATCTTCTGGATGTTCTAGTCCTATACAGAAGCGAACCAATAAACCTTGTTGTAAATGTGTATTGCTAAGCGAACGCATCTGTTTTAAATCGTAGAGCATCGCCAAGCTCACAGGCCCACCCCAACTAAAACCCAGTTTAAATAATTGCAGGCTGTCGCAAAATTTACGGACAGCGGTTAAATCATAATCTGGCTTAAAAATGACACTTACTAAACCTGCGCTTTTACCTGTACTACAAACTTCAGCCCAAAATTGATGACCCGCAGCATTGCTTAAACTTGGGTGTAATATTTGGCTAAATTGCGGTTGCTGTTTTAACCAATCAAGGACTTTGATTGCATTGAGTGACTGCTGGTCATAACGTAGTGACATGTGCGCCAGACTACGTTGGATTTGGGCGCTATCATCTCCTGAAACGCAGATGCCTTGTGTCGCATGCATTTTGAAAAGCTTATGGTGTAATTGTTGATCTCTAGTCACAACTGAACCCATTAGAATATCGCCACCACCGCTTGGGTATTTGGTGAGTGCATGCACCGTTAAATCTACTGATAAATGTTCATCTGAAAAATCAAATGCATTAAATGCTAGACCAGCCCCCCAAGTGTTGTCTAAGGCAGTGATGACATTGGCTTGTTGTGCTTTTTTGATTAAGTTTTTTAGATCAGGAAATTCCAGTGTGACAGAACCCGCTGCCTCTAGCCAAATAAGTTTGCTTTTCTCGGTAGGCTGAAAGCTATCGGCATTAATAGGGTTATAAATTTTGACAGAAATACCGTAACGATCTTGTAGGTTGTTTAAATGCTCAAGGTTAGGCCCATAAATGTTGTCTGCTACCCAAACTTCATCACCTGAACTTAAAAAAGTGCTGTTGACTAAATTAATTGCAGATAGACCACTAGGCGCAAGTAAGCTGAAAATGCCGCCTTCGATTTGAGCGATGTTGTCGCCTAAAGTAAATGTAGTCGGTGTCCCATGTGTACCATAACTATAGTCATAGCGATCGGTCCAGTGACGATCAAAAAGGTGCGATGTGCTTTTAAAAATAATGGTCGACGCACGATATAGGGGAGGTTGAATCGTTTCTATATATTGAGGAGCTTTTCGTGGTGCATGAATTAAATCAGTTTGTGCATTCTTATGTTTAGTCATGGTGCAAAATCAAAGCAATATAATAATTTAGGTTAAGAGAAAATAACAAAAGCTGCCAGTGGTTTGCATCTTTTGTACAGAATCGTTACAGATAAAGCGCTTGGAGAAAAACTGGCTTTATTTTTGCTAAGACTTACTTATCATTCTAACGATAATAGGTTTGAGCGCATGAAGTCGCATTTAAGAGTGCATTATTTTCAGCACATTGCAGGCGAAGGTTATGGGAGTTGTTATGACTTCTTAAAGGCACATAAGGCAAAGATTACGGCAACCGAATTTTTTGCCTTACCTGTAGATTTGCCATTAGAGCTAGAAGCATTACCTCGAGTGGATGAAGTTGATTTACTCATTATCATGGGAGGAACCATGAGTGTGAATGATGAAGCGAATTATCCATGGTTAAAACTAGAAAAAAGATGGTTACGTCGTTATTTAGCGGCAGGTAAGCCTGCAATCGGTTTGTGCCTTGGTGGACAACTTATAGCAAATGCATTAGGCGCTGCGGTGAGCCGTAATCGTCATCAGGAATTAGGTTGGATGGATGTTGGTAGAGCTTCACATATTCCAGAAGAATGCTTTCAGATCCCTGAAAAGATTAATATTATGCAATGGCATAGTGAAACTTTTGAAATTCCAAAAGGCGGTGTGCGTTTGGCTGAAAATAAAGTATGCCGTAATCAACTCTATCAAATTGGTCGAAATGTATTGGGGTTTCAATTTCATCCTGAAATGACACCGCATGCTTTACAGCTATTAATTGAAAATGAAGAGGACTTGGCAATTTTTGATGGAGAGTATGTTCAGTCAATGAGTGATTTAAAACGATCAAATCAAACTAAATTTGAGCAGGGGAATACGTTGTTAAACCAAGCGATTGAATATGTAGTAAGTGCTTAACAAAACTTTAAAGTTAAAAAATTAAAAGAAGAATTGCATAAGACTTAAACAATAGTTATAATAAGCGACCCTCAAATGGAGGGCGTTTTCTACGAAGAAAGTAGTTAACGCATTACAGTCGTGGCATCGATCACGACCTTAGTGAATTTCACTGCCCTTGACACTTGCCAAATGGTGAGGTGCGTCATGGGTGATTCTTTATATATTTGGCTTGGAGTTTACTGGTATGTCTAACCAGAGAATTCGTATCCGTTTGAAGTCTTTTGATCATCGTCTGATTGATCAATCTGCTCAAGAGATCGTAGAAACCGCTAAGCGTACTGGCGCACAAGTGTGTGGTCCAATCCCGATGCCTACTCGCATCGAACGCTTCAACGTTCTTACTTCACCACACGTCAACAAAGACGCTCGTGACCAGTATGAAATCCGCACTTATAAACGTTTGATCGACATCGTTCAACCTACAGATAAAACTGTTGATGCATTGATGAAGTTAGATCTTGCTGCTGGTGTAGATGTTCAGATCGCTTTGGGTTAAGGCTTTCGGTTGATTAACGTTTAAGTTAATTAGGCCGCTTTATTAGAGGTTTATGCACATGGCTATTGGTTTAGTCGGTCGCAAATGTGGTATGACTCGCGTCTTTACAGATGCTGGTGTATCTGTACCTGTTACAGTTATCGAAGTCGATCCAAACCGCATTACGCAAATCAAAACACTTGAGACTGATGGTTATCAAGCAATTCAAGTAACTACTGGTGAACGTCGCGAATCGCGCGTAACTAACGCTCAGAAAGGTCACTTCGCTAAAGCGGGTGTTGCTGCTGGTCGTTTAGTTAAAGAGTTCCGTGTTACTGAAGCTGAGCTTGAAGGCCGTGAAGTTGGTGGTTCTATCGGTGTTGACTTGTTTACAGTTGGTCAAATTGTTGACGTAACTGGTCAGTCTAAAGGTAAAGGCTTCCAAGGTGGTGTTAAGCGTTGGAACTTCCGTACGCAAGATGCTACTCATGGTAACTCTGTATCTCACCGTGTATTAGGTTCTACAGGTCAAAACCAAACACCTGGTCGCGTGTTCAAAGGCAAGAAAATGGCTGGTCACTTAGGTGATGAACGCGTAACAGTTCAAGGTCTTGAAATCGTATCTATTGACGCTGAACGTTCTGTTTTAGTTGTTAAAGGTGCAATCCCTGGTGCAACGAATGGTGACGTGATTGTACGTCCTACCATCAAAGCGTAAGGTGAAATAGAATGAATTTAAAAACTGTTTCTGGCGCTGCGGTTGAATTATCAGAAGTTGCTTTTGGTCGTGAATTTAACGAAGCTCTTGTACACCAAGTTGTTACAGCTTACTTAGCTGGTGGTCGTCAAGGTACTCGTGCTCAAAAATCACGTGCAGATGTTTCTGGTGGTGGTAAGAAGCCATTCCGTCAAAAAGGTACTGGTCGCGCTCGTGCGGGTTCTATTCGTAGCCCGATCTGGGTTGGTGGTGGTAAAACTTTTGCTGCTCGTCCACAAGATTGGTCTCAAAAAGTAAACCGTAAGATGTACCGCGGTGCAATGCAATGTATCTTAGCTGAACTTGTTCGCCAAGATCGTCTTGTATTAGTTGAAGAGTTTGCTGTTGCAGCTCCTAAGACTAAAGAATTGCTTGCTAAATTGAACGACTTGAATGCAACTCGTGCATTGATCGTTACAGATGCTGTAGATGAGAACTTGTATCTTGCAGCGCGCAACATTCCACACGTTGATGTGGTTGATGCAACTGCAATTGATCCTGTTAGCTTGATCGCATTCGATAAAGTTGTCATGTCTGTAGCTGCTGCTAAGAAAATTGAGGTAGAACTCGGATGAACAACGAACGTTTATATCAAGTCCTACAAGGACCAGTATTCTCAGAAAAAGCGCAAGTTTTAGGTGATACTGCTGGTGTTCAAGTATTTAAAGTTGCATTAAATGCAAACAAACTTGAAATCAAAAAAGCAGTTGAGCAACTCTTCGGTGTTGAAGTTGTGAAAGTAAATACAACGATCACTAAAGGTAAAACAAAACGCTTTGGTCGTACATTAGGACGTCGTTCTGATGTTAAAAAAGCATACGTCACCCTGAAAGCTGGCCAAGATGTTGAAATGGCTGACTTGGGCGATACCGCTGAAAACGCAGCGGAATAAGGACGAAAACTATGCCTATTCAAAAATGTAAGCCAACGTCTCCAGGACGTCGCTTTGTAGAGAAAGTGGTTCATGACCACCTTCACAAAGGCGCTCCTTATGCACCGTTGGTAGAAGCTAAAAAACGTACTGGTGGTCGTAATAACAATGGTCACATCACTACACGTCACGTGGGTGGTGGTCATAAGCAAAACTACCGTATCGTAGATTTCAAACGTAACAAAGATGGTATTCCAGCGACTGTTGAGCGCATTGAATACGATCCTAACCGTACAGCTCATATTGCTTTGTTGAAATATGCTGACGGTGAACGTCGTTACATCATTGCGCCGAAAGGCTTACGTGCTGGTGATAAAGTTCAATCTGGTAACGATGCTCCAATTCGTCCAGGTAACTGCTTACCACTTCGTAACATGCCAATCGGTTCTACACTTCACAATCTTGAACTTAAAATCGGTAAAGGTGCTCAATTAGCGCGTTCTGCTGGTACTTCAGTTCAATTGTTGGGTCGTGATGGTTCTTACGCTATCGTTCGTTTACGTTCTGGTGAAATGCGTAAAGTTCACGTTGAATGTCGTGCTGTAATTGGTGAAGTTTCTAACCAAGAAAGCAACCTTCGTTCATTGGGTAAAGCTGGTGCTGCGCGCTGGCGTGGTGTTCGTCCTACCGTTCGTGGTATGGCGATGAACCCGGTAGATCACCCACACGGTGGTGGTGAAGGTAAATCAGCTGGTGGGAGACATCCTGTATCTCCTTGGGGTCAATCTGC
>NZ_DJLC01000059.1:6910-7204 GCF_002434875.1 Acinetobacter sp. UBA6526
CACACGGTGGTGGTGAAGGACGTAGTAAAGGTATTCAACCTGTAAGTCCATGGGGTCAAAAAGCTAAAGGGTACAAGACACGTACCAACAAGCGTACGACTAAGATGATTATTCGCGACCGTCGCGTCAAGTAAGGGAATCTGAATAATGCCTCGTTCATTAAAAAAAGGTCCATTCGTCGACGCGCATTTGTTCGCTAAGGTTGAAGCTGCGATTGCTGCTAACAACCGTAAGCCGATCAAAACATGGTCACGTCGTTCAATGATCCTTCCAGACTTTGTTGGTTTAACAATT
>NZ_DJLC01000154.1:0-18150 GCF_002434875.1 Acinetobacter sp. UBA6526
GTCACATGTCTTACAGTGAACACAGTTCGCAGCATTGATTTGGAAACGCTTAGAACCGTCATCATTTTCCATCACTTCATAAACACCAGCAGGGCAATAGCGTTGAGCTGGCTCATCCCATTTTGGAAGGTTTACGTTGACAGGAATTGATGCATCAGTCAGTTTCAAATGCGCTGGCTGATTTTCTTCATGTACGGTATTCGATACGAATACAGAAGATAAACGGTCAAAGGTCAACTTGCCATCTGGTTTTGGATAGTTTGGTTTAAACGTTGACGCATCCACAGTTTTCAGTGCTGCAAAATCTTGTTTAAGGTCATGCAAAGTAAATGGTACTTTAAGGATGTTTTGATCGATAAAGTTAAACGCACCACCAATCCACTGACCAAACTTGTGCATTGCAGGGCCAAAGTTGCGTGAGTTATATAACTCTTCTTTTAACCAAGAGTTGTTATATTTGTCAGTATAAGCAGTTAATTCTTTGTCGAAGTGGTCTTCGCCTTCAAGAACACGAGCAATCGCAAGATCACCACCTTTGGCAACACCCGCAGCAATCGCTTCGAATACTGCCTCACCACACAACATACCTGACTTCATTGCAGTGTGTGAGCCTTTGATTTTTGAGAAGTTCAAGAAGCCAGCATCATCACCAATCAAGCAACCGCCTGGGAAAGTCAGTTTAGGCAAAGCATTAAAGCCACCTTTCACAACAGCACGTGCGCCGTAAGAAATACGTTTACCACCTTCAAGGAATTGCTTGATGGTTGGGTGTGTTTTCCAGCGTTGCATTTCCATGAATGGATACATGTGCGGATTTTCATATGATAAATCCACGATCATACCCAAAGTCACCTGATTGTTTTCAGCGTGGTATAACCACCAGCCACCAGATGAACCTGTTTCAGATAATGGCCAGCCAGCACCATGCATCACTAAGCCTGGTTTATGTTTAGCAGGATCGATTTCCCAAAGTTCTTTAATCCCGATACCGTAGTGCTGAGGATCAGCATCTTTATCAAGATTGTATTTTGCAATCAGGCGTTTACCAAGGTGACCACGGCAGCCTTCAGCGAACAATGTATATTTAGCGTGAAGTTCATAACCCGGCGTGAAGTTGTGTGTTGGCTCACCATTTTTGCCAATCCCCATATCACCTGTTTGAATGCCTTTAACGGTACCATCTTCATGGTAAAGCACTTCAGCAGCAGCAAAGCCCGGGAAGATCGAAACTTCTAATTCTTCAGCCTTTTGACCTAACCAACGCACGACATTACCAAGAGAAATGACATAGTTCCCTTCGTTGTGCATTGATTTAGGAACCATCCAATACGGCATCTTTTGTGCTTTGGTATCAGACAATAAGAAATAAGTTTCGTCGCCCGTAACAGGAACATTCAGCGGAGCGCCTTCTTCTTTCCAGTTCGGGAACAATTCATTCATGGCACGCGGTTCAAGTACAGCACCAGAAAGGATATGCGCACCAACTTCAGAGCCTTTTTCAACCACACAAACAGAAAGATCTGGTAGGTTGTTTTCAATCGCTAATTGACGAATTTTAATCGCAGCAGATAAACCCGCAGGTCCAGCGCCTACGATCACTACGTCAAACTCCATCGCTTCGCGTTCGATGTGTTCCATGTAGGACTCCTCATATTTTAAGGGTGGCAACCGTAATCATTGCTATTCGGTGCTGCCATGAGTGTTCTTAATTGCCAAGCACAAAAACTAGCTATTGCGCTTGCAAACGTTTGGGATAGTATAGTTTTAAACCTTGATCTCGCCAATTGGCTGAGCGGTCATATTTTCTCGTCAGCAAGGCATAAACTATGATAAATGAAAATGATTCTCCACAAAACTCTTTAGAAAATCAGGGAAAAACCGTGTTGTCTGATGATAAAAACTTAATGAACATTACACAATACTTAAAAGATGTACAGCAAAGTCACAAAAGGTCAATTCCACCTTTAGACCAATGGCATCCAAAGCATTGTGGCAAAATGGATCTACGCGTAAAAGCTAACGGAGAATGGTGGCACGAAGGTCAATTGGTAAAACGCCAAGCACTGTTAGATCTGTTTAGCAAAGTGCTTTGGAAAGAAGATGGAAAATTCTACTTAAAAACCCCTGTTGAGCAGATCGAAATTGAGGTAGAGGATGAACCTTTATTGATCAATCAGGCTGATCAAGTTGAGATTGAGGGTAAGCTTTATTTACAGTTGACCACAACCAATCAAGATGTCGTGATCGTAGATGAGGAACATCCGATTTTTATGCGGGAATATCAGGGGGAATTGCGTCCATATGTGCATGTACGCTTTGGTATAAATGCATTAATTCAACGACAAAGTTTTTATCATCTCGTGAATTATGGCTGTCTGTCAGAAACTGAAAATGGTGAAGCTGTTTTAACGTTAAAAAGTGGTGATTTGGTATTGCATTTGAGCACCTGAGGTTTAAGCTTAAAAGAGTGAATTAATCATTGTGTCAATATATCTGTATGACTGCCGTTCAACCTATTGCTGAAGTACTTCATCCTATGCCACATGCATCATCAGATGCACCAATTGGGGTTTTTGATTCAGGAATAGGAGGGCTTTCGATAGCACAGGAAATTGCACGACATCTGCCAAATGAGCGCATCATTTATTATGCAGATACGGCGCACGTTCCTTATGGTGCACGTTCTGACCAAGAAATTCGTGAATTAACGGCACATGCAATTGAATGGTTATATCGGCAAGGCTGTAAGATTGCTGTAGTTGCTTGTAATACTGCATCTGCGTTTAGTTTGGATTATTTGCGGGAACACTATGGGGAAAATTTTCCTATTGTTGGATTAGTACCAGCGCTAAAGCCAGCTGTGCTGCAAACACAATCTAAGGTTGTCGCTGTGTTAGCAACCCCTGCAACGTTTCGTGGTCGATTGATCAAAGATGTGATGACCAAGTTTGCTGAACCTGCGGGTGTAAAGGTGTTAACCGTGACCAGTTTGGAGCTTGTTCCATTTGTAGAAGCTGGGCAGCAGATGAGTGATGGTTGTTTAAGCGTATTACGACAGATATTACAACCTGTTGTAGACCAAGGCGCAGATTTTCTCGTACTTGGTTGTACGCACTATCCATTCTTGAAAGATGCTATTCATCAAATTTTTGCTGAAAAGCTGAAATTAATTGATTCAGGACAGGCAGTTGCGCGACAAACAGCATATATTTTGATAAAAAATAGGTTATTATGTGACAAAATAAGTCATAATATTACACGTATTGAATGTTTTGTTAGCGGTCAAAATGCGGTTGAGTTGGAACCAGTACTCCGACACTTGATACCAGAACAACTGACATGGACGATTCAAGATCTGGTTGAAGTTTAGTTTTTGATTCTGAATTTCTAACCATATTTAAGATTTTATGGGGTTATCTGTTCATAAATTACAGGCTCAAGGGCTTGGGTTTATAGATAAGTAAAATGAGGCTCAGCCTATGCAAGATACTCGTTATCAAGTTTTTATTTCTACGTCTGGCAATGAAATGCAACCAGAGCGGGCAGTATTAACTCAAACTTTGGTTGGAATGGGGTTCTTTTCGTGGGGCTTGGAACAGCGCACACCTTTAAGTACCTCGATTGCACGTCGTCAGATTGATGACTGTGATTATGTCGTGATCCTGCTGGGTAGTCAGTACGGTGAGCAATCAGTCTCTGGTGTGGGCTATATGCATCTAGAATATATCTATGCAATGACCAAACAAAAACCAGTGATTGTTTTCATGCATGAAGATCCTGATTCACGTGAAACTAGTTTGCATGATAATAAACCTGAGCTGAAAGAAAAATTTAAAGAGTTTAGAAAACAACTTCAGCATGAGGTTGATCAAGTTTTCTGTTATCGGACATTGAGAGATTTAGAGCTCGCTGTGCGTTCGAGTATGCCACAAATGTTGGAGCGCTATCCTGTTGTGGGCTGGGTTCGTCCTCAAAATACTCAAGTCTTACAAGATGAAATTGACGCATTACGTACCAAAGTAAAACAACTCGAAGCAGAGATGGGGGGGCGTGAAGCTGATCCAATTGCCTCTGTCCCAAAAGTTTCTATGCACGAGTTATATTCATTTGAATATCGTATGCATGCTTATCAAGATGGTAATTTCAAAGAAATAAAAACCTTTCGTAAAATAACTTGGGCACAATTACTTAATGTCTTAGGTGCATCATTTATTATTCCAACACCAGAAGAATATTTTTCAAAGCGTATGAATGAATATTTAAATGAAACTGGTCTAGAGGATGCACGTAAAGAGATGCCACGAGCGCATGCTGTATCTCGTGCGCAGATTAATATCCGTGCTTTGCATGAGATCAAATTGCAGATGCGACAAAATGAGTGGATTGTTCCTGCTGGGCGTGATGATCGTCAACGGATGTTATGGCAGCTGACGCACAAAGGCCAGAAGCTATTGGAAAGTAATATGTTGGATAGTAATCGGGTTTTTCAGTTTAAGACTATGCATTAAACCCATTTAAAAAAAAATCCTAAAACTGCTAAAGTAATGAGAGAAATTTACTTATAGCGGAAGCGGTTAATGTCAGCGATACAAAAACCAAAAGTCACTGTGGTTTTGGCTAATTTAGGTACGCCAGATGAAGCCACTGTGCCAGCAGTGCGTCGTTTCTTAAAACAATTCTTATCTGATACGCGAGTGATCGAAATCCCCAAACCAATTTGGTGGGTGATCTTGCATTTATTCGTTCTGACGTTTCGCCCAAAGCGAGTGGCTGAAGCCTACGCCTCAGTATGGTCAAAAGATTCACCGATGCGGGAAATTGTGCTTGAGCAAGCGCAGTTGGTCAAACAACGCTTACAAGATGAAAATCATCAGTTTGATTTAACGGTTGTACCTGCTATGACTTATGGTCAACCGAGTATTTATGACGTACTGGATCAATTAGAAAAAGACCCACAAGAACATGTCATTTTATTACCATTATTTCCGCAATATTCAGCAACGTCGACAGCACCACTTTATGATGCTTTTGCAAAATGGATTCCTAATCAACGCCATTTACCTGGTTTGACGTTGATTAAAGATTATTATCAGCATCCACTATTTATTCAGGCACTTGCTGAAAGTGTTCTTGAATATCAAACGCATCATGGCAAAGCACAGAAACTACTCATGTCTTTTCATGGTATTCCTCAGCCTTATGCTGATAAAGGCGACCCGTATGCGGATCGTTGTCGAACTACAGCACGTTTAGTCGCTGAAGCGTTGCATTTAAATGATGATGAGTGGGCGATTAGCTTCCAATCGCGATTTGGTAAGCAAGAGTGGGTAAAACCTTATACAGATCAATTGCTGCAACAATGGGGTGAGCAAAAAGTAAAATCTGTACAGGTACTTAGTCCAGCATTCTCAGCAGATTGTTTAGAAACACTTGAAGAATTAGCCATGCAGAATAAAGAAATTTTCCAACATGCAGGTGGTGGAGAATATGCATACATTCCTGCCTTGAATGCGCAACAGTCGCATATAGATTTGCTTGCGAGTCTAGTTCAAGCTAATCTTGATGCTCTTACTCATACCTTAGCCCATCGTTAAATCGACGCTTATTTCGCCAGAGGTTTTTATGCTGCAAGTCAAAATTGTGCCCGTAACTGCATTTGCTCAAAACTGTTCCATTGTTTGGGATAGTGAGAGTAAAGAAGCTGTTTTGATTGATGCGGGCGGTGATGCAGCGGTACTCAAAAAAGAGGTGGAAGCATTAGGTTTAAAGGTCAAGGCACTTTGGCTAACACATGGGCATCTTGATCATGCAGGTGCGGTGGGTGAGCTGGCTGAGACATGGAAAATCCCTGTGATTGGGCCGCATAAAGAAGATCAGTTTTGGTTAGACATGATCCAAGAAGTGTCGGCACGTTATGGCTTTCCGATTCCTCAACCTGTCAAAGTTGATCAGTGGTTGGAGGGGGGAGAAGTCCTTAAACTGGGGGATGATGAATTTGAGGTTCGCTTTGCACCGGGGCATACTCCTGGTCATGTGATGTTCTATAACGCTCAACATGGTTTGCTTTGGACAGGAGATGTACTGTTTAAGGGTTCGATTGGACGTACAGATTTTCCGAAAGGTAATCATCAACAGTTACTTGATTCGATTCAACGTGAGTGCTTTAGCTTGCCTGATGAAACGCAGTTTATTTCAGGTCATGGCCCAATCAGTACCATCGGTTATGAAAAGCAATTTAACCCGTTTGTTGCGAGCAAAGCGGGTTAATCCTCATAGTCATCTTCGTGACGCTGTAAGCCTGCTTGAGGTGCATCTTGAGTAGGCAATTTATATTCTTCACTTGCCCAAGCACCTAGATCGATTAATTTGCAGCGCTCAGAACAAAATGGGCGAAATTCATTGCCTTCCCAAGTGCTAGCTTCACCACAACGTGGACATGGAAATGTACGAGGCATAGAAAATTCCTACAGCAAAACTAAATACATTAGGCAAAAGCAAAGTGACTTGTTAGACTTATGCCCGATTTATAGATAGTTTGATGTGATTATGTCGATTCGTCAATTTCAAGCGCATAGAATGCAAGCTCCACGAGATTTTCAGCAAATTCCAAATACACCAATTTGCGTTGAAATTGGTGCTGGTAAAGGTAAGCATGCCTTACTTTTTACAGGACAAAATCCTCAAACCACGTTATATGCAATTGAGCGGACTAAAGAAAAATTTTTGGCGATGCAAAAACAGCATCAACTTGAAGTGCGTGAATATTTAAACCCGATTCATGCGGATGCATTACCGTGGATCGTCCATGCTTTATTTCCAGCACAAGTTGAACATTTCTTTATTCTCTATCCCAACCCAGAACCTCATAATCCAGCACAACGCTGGTTAAATATGCCTTTTTTTGAGTTTCTAATTTCGCGCTTAAAGCCGAATGGCACGATTACACTTGCCAGTAACATTCCCGAATATATTGATGAAGCGGAACAGCAACTAATTGAATTGTGGAAGCTGCCGTATGAAAAACAAAAAATTGCTAGCGATTCGGCACGTACACATTTTGAAATTAAGTACTTAGAACGCGGTGAATTATGCCAGCAATTGCTAATCACTAAGCCTCAGGAATATGTCACGCGTTTTGATGATTTCATGCCATTACAAGGGCAGATCATGTCTGAGAGCAGTGATGCCGAATAAGCGCATTGCCATTATTGGCGCTGGCCCAGCAGGTTTGATGGCAGCCGAAGTGCTCAGTCAATATGACTATACGATTGATGTGTTTGAGCAAAAACCTTCTGCTGCACGTAAATTTTTGATGGCAGGGAAAACAGGACTGAATATTTCCCACAATGAGCCTGTCGCGGATTTTATTCAACGCTATGATCACGCGGAATGGCTTACGCCTTGGATCAAACAGTGGGATGCAGCGTGGATTCAAAATTGGATGTATGGTTTAGGCATCGAATCCTATATTGGCAGCTCTGGACGTGTTTTCCCCGTTGAAATGAAAGCAGCGCCTTTACTTCGCGCTTGGCTAAAACGTTTGATGACAGCGAAGGTAAAATTTCACTATCGCCATCGCTGTGTAGAATTATCTAAAAATGAACTCACGATTGAAAATCAGACTCAGCGTTTTACGGCAAGTTATGATGCGATAGTTTTGGCATGTGGTGCGGTGTCTTGGACTCAGTTGGGTAGTGATGGCTTATGGCAAGATTGGTTAGCACAGGACGAAATTGAAACTTTTCAACCCAGCAATGTTGGAGTACTGAAAACATGGTCGCCATTTATGCAAGATTGTTTTGGGCAACCACTCAAACGCGTTGATGCATGGGTGAATGCAGAAAACAAAACGCATGGCGATATTGTGATTACACACTATGGTTTGGAAAGTGGTGTGATCTATAAGTTAGGGCGTGATTTAAGAGTCTTAAATGCTAACCATCAAGTCTTACAACTTTATTTGGATTTGCTGCCTGATGTCAGTCTGGAGCAGTTAGAAAATAAGTTACAAGGTAATAAAAAGCAGTCTTTAACCAATATTTGGCGTAAAGCGGGCTTAGATCAAGTCAAAATCAATTTAATTCGTGAAGTCGTTGCTAAAGCACAATGGTCTGATGCTAGACGAATGGCGCAACATATTAAACAGTTATGTATTCCTTTGGATGGATTTCGTCCTATTGAAGAAGCCATTAGTTGTGCAGGCGGCGTAAAGCAAGCGGCACTGTCTCCGCGGTTACAATTGCGATCTAATCCTTATATCTTTTGTTGTGGTGAAATGTTGGATTGGGATGCACCCACAGGTGGTTATTTACTGACAGCTTGTTTTGCAACAGGACGGGCAGCAGGACAAGGTGTTCATCAACTTTTGAGTGACTAAAACAGCTCACTTTTTTACGCTATATCCGATATTATTTTGACTAAAAATATTCTAATTTATGACGAGCCGATATGAATACTGAACACACTTTAGAAGAGCAAAACATAGAAATTATTCAACCATTTCAGCCAAAAAATTTATTCAATTTATTTTTTAAACCGAAGACATTTTTTTCTCAATCGAATCACTATCACCATAAAAGTATTATGCTGATGGCTTATTTGATTGGTGTTGTCGCTGTAATGGATCGCATTGATCAGAAGCTGTTAAGTTCTGAGCTTGGTCAATCTTCATTTTTTACAGATTCCCTAACAGAGACATGGTTCGCCTACTGGCTTTGGGTGCTGGGAATGGGCATTTTGTCGGCTGCATTGGCTTGGGTCATACAAGGCTGGTGGTATAAAACACGTCTGCAATTTTCTGGTGTTCGGGATGCGGATCCGCAACTGGCTAGACATGTATTTGTTTTGCAGGCATTAGTTTATGTATTGCCGATCATTGTTGTCACTTTGATTCAAACATTTCTCTATAAAAATTATGTCGATGCCTATAATAATTCGACGTTTTTAGCTGTGATAACAATTCCATTTTTATTGCTTTCATGTTGGGTAAGTTATCGTGGAGCGACACAGGTTTTTAACACCAATGCTTGGGCTAAGTTTTGGTTCTTGGGCATGCCTGTCGTTTTCTACATTACGATTGGTGGTTTATTTGCAGCATTAGTGAATTAATTTAAAACGTAATGCTTTTCAAAGTTCTAAGCATAGCATTCAAATTTTCAATACTTTTGTTTTTACCATTTGCTTGTTATTTCTATTTTATTAATGCTAATTTTTAGAGAACTTTGATTGGGATAATAACTATGTCTTTAGCTGCGCCGATTTTTCAAGGAAGCTGTTTGTGTGGTGGTATTCATTATGAAATCCACGGGGAGATCGGTGATGTTATACAGTGCCATTGCCAGCGCTGTCGTAAAGCTAATGGCACAGCTTTTGCGACCAATGCACCGATCAGCAGCACAGCATTTAAAATTACTCAAGGCGAAAATTTAGTTAAAAAATTTGCAGCATCAGGTGTATATCGTTGGTTTTGTGGTGAGTGTGGTTCTCCATTGATTAGTTCTCGAGATGCACAACCTGAGTTATATCGTTTAAGAATAGGGACCTTGGATACACCTTTGCAGCAAAAGCCTCAGATGCATATTTTTGTTGGCTCTAAAGCAGAATGGGACTGTATTGCAGATGATTTACCTCAGTTTGAGGAGCGTCCATAAAGCAAGCATTGCTTTTTGATGATTCGGCAATGTATTTGATTTCTTGGTCCTTGTTTTGGGTATAAATATGATTTTTGATACGGCATCACTTTCGCCAACAGAGGTTTATCGGTTATTGGTTGGAGGCATCACACCAAGACCCATTGCGTGGATTAGTACCTTATCTACTGAGGGTGTAGCCAATATTGCCCCTTATTCTTTTTTCAATGTTGCAAGCTGTAATCCTCCGATTCTGTGGTATTCACAAGTCAATCCACAAAGTGGTCAAGATAAAGATACTTTGAGAAATTTAATCGCAACGAAGCAATGTGTGATTCATATTGCCAATACTGAATTATTGGAAAAGATGAATTTATCCTGTGCACTGTTGCCACCAGAACAGAGTGAATTTGAATTCGCTAAGATTGAATCTTGTGAGAGTCATTCTGTTCAACCACTGGCTGTAAAAGACGCACCGATTCGATATGAATGCCAATTAAGAGAAGTTTTACAACTGAGTAGTTTAGCTTCTGGCGGTACAGTTGCATTGTTAGATGTAAAGGCAATTTATGTGGCTGATCATCTTTGGGATGGCACAATGATCGATCAACAGAATTTACACAGCGTTGGGAAAATGGGTGGGGATTTTTATAGCTTAACCAATGAATTGCATAAGTTATCTAGACCATAAAACTCAATTTCAGAGTTAATAAAGCAGGAAATAATCCCTCTTAAATGATTATTTTGCAGTTAAAGCATTACCTTCAAAGTTTACTTTTTCTCAGCCAATTGTCAGAAATTCACGAACTACACTGGATAGTGCTGGCGGGCTAATCTGCGTGATTTCAATAGATTGGCACTGATTAAACTGAGCAAAGCGTTGTAAAGTATCAAGAAATGGCGGCAACCAAGATGGCATGTCAATCTGTGTATTTTCGATATGCAAATGAATAAGTTCAAATTGACCATTTTTACGATGTGCTTTGCAATCTACTCGACCAATGAAAATATCGCCAAATAAGATCGGCAAACAAAAATATCCATACTTACGTTTGGCTTGTGGTGTGTAGCACTCAAGACGAAAATCAAAGTCAAAATGGGTTTTGATTCGTTCACGATGAATGATGGCGTTGTCAAAAGGCGAGAGCAGTGACAGGTTGCTATGTGGTGTATTTTCGATTTGATCTTGCAAACCAGTCAGCACGTAGATTGTAGGAAATTCAGCAATATTTAATTTTTGGATCACACCTTCTTCAAGCATGTGTTGTAAAACCGATACAACATTTTTCCGCAGGGTCGGCTCGGTTTTTAAATGGGTGATTTGTTTGATCGTCGTAAAGCCATAAGCGCGTAAATAGGTCTTAACCAAGTATTCAGCATATTCAAGCGGGTCTGGACATGTAGTATTAATATGATTGGGCAACACTCTTTCGCTCAAATCATAGACTTTCTCGATGCCGTTTCGAGCACTAATCATCAAGTCACCTTGCATAAAAAGCTGCTCAAGCGCCATTTTGGTTGGTTTCCAATTCCACCAGCTGCCTTGCTTTTTGCTTAAGCTTTCAAAGTCTCTCGCTTTTTGAGCGCCTTCAATGCGGATTCGATCATAAACATGACGCATGACTTGTACATCTGCTTGATAATAACGTGATTCTCGATTTTTGATGCTGTGCATTTTGGGCAGCGCGTATCTAAAATCTTGTATCGGCAAATAAGATGCTGCATGAAACCAATATTCAAAAATCTGACCCTCTGCAACCAATTGGTCGAGCCATTGCGGTTGATAGTCAGGAATACGTGTCCAAAAAGTGTGATGATGTGCTCTAGCCACCATGGATAAGGTATCAATTTGCACATAACCCAATTGTGTCAGTGTTTGAATCACGGCTGTCTTACCTGTTCCAAAGGCTGACTTTTGATGAAGGCCTTGTGCTGCTAAAGTGATGTTCCTGAGTTGTTGTAATACATTGTTTTGATTGATCAGCATTATTTTTCTCAGATTATTTTTAAAATTATGCAGTGGACAATATAAATGCTCAAGGGAGCATCAAAGCAAAGCAGGCGAACAGTGTTCGCCCCCTAGCGTCATGGCTGTCTTGAGCCAATAAGATCATTATTTTGCAGTTAAAGCTTCGCCTTCAAACTTTACGCCATCCCAGCCATTTTGCATAAACTGACGAATGTTTTGATGGTCTGTTGCTTCTGGTGTCGCGAGAACAGATGCATAATGTTCTGCAAATAAGCTCAGCGTATCTTGTTGATTTAAACCTTCTAGCTTTGCAAAAGTGAGTACTTTAGCGCTGCCTTGATTCTCGGTTGCTGCATTGAATTGTGCACCATTCTGAAAAGCCGTAGGGGTATGTTGGTAACGTGCTTCAATAAACGCCAATACATCTGCAAACTTTGCAGAACCATCTTTAAGTTGAGCCAATAAGCTTTGAGCCATTTTAAATTCCATGTTCACTTCACTGAATGCAAGAATCATAGCACTGAATGGCTGAAATTGATGAGTCGATGTGACCAAACTAGACGTATTGGATGAAACAAAATCTAATGTTCACTTACTGAGTTAAAATGAACTGTTTTCAATAAAAACATAATAAATCAGTGTTAAAGTGAATAAGAATTAATGTCTTAGTATTTGTTTTAGGTTAAGTATTATCTTTCAAGAACAATTCAATAAATTTTTTTTGGGGAGCATTAAAAACATAGTGATCCTTTCCCAATTGCGAATCAAGTCTATAAATAAATGAATCTATAAAGCTGTAATTCTTTTCAGGGAATGTCAAATATTGATACATAGCAGCTGTCAAAAAGAATTTAAAACCATTTGTGTCTAGAAAACTACATGAATTGCCAAAGTAATATAAATATTCATAATTAACATCTTTCCACGTATTGATTCCTTCTTGAGGTCTACTTCTTGTAGAGGCCGCCTTTAAAGCAGCATTTGTATAAAACTCAGGCCATTGAAAGTTATATTTGAGGATTAAATCTTCAGCAGTCATATTAATTGCAGATAAATAATTATCATCAATCTGGTTGAAATATCTATGATGTGTATCATAAAAATCACATTCTAATAAAGAATAAGATTCACCCAAAGGAATCTGTGGAAAAATTTCTTCGAGATATTTTCTATTACTTGCTACCATATCTAGTTTCCCAATCGTTCAAAGCTATTTTATCTGGCTATTCTTTTAATATGATTTAGATTTCTCTGTAAAAATAAGAATTTCTATTAATCCATCTGGTTTTAAGTATTCAGAGTGAATAGTCTAGTGTCTGGGAGTTATGCCAATAAGCTTTTAGCCATTTTAAATTCCATGTTCACTTCACTGAATGCAAGAATCATAGCATTGAATGGTTGAAATTGATGAGTCGATGTGACCAAACTGGACGTATTGATTGAAGATGATTATGCTCATCGCAATGATGAGTGATATGACAACAATGAATAGACATCGTTTTAAGCCACCTAAACAAAATACACTTTTTCAATTGCTTGCCAAATTTTTGAGTTGTCGTTTGATTTTGCAGTTGCGCCGACTGTTGATGCGTTGTATTCCATTTATGCGTTTAGAAAGTCAGGTCAAAGATATTGTCTATTTATCTTGGCTGGTAGATGTGGAGCAGGTACGTCAGCATTATCCCTCGGAAGTACCACTTTGGGAGAAGCAAGGTAAAACAATTTTTACGATTTTAACCTATCAACATCAGCATTTCGGTTTTCGCTTCTTAGGTGGGTTACGTCAATGGATGCCGTCGCCACAGCAAAGTAATTGGCGATTTTATCTAGATCATACTTATCCGAAGACCGTGATTTTTGAGCAAGTGCTTTTAGATCAGTATCTCTATGTGATGGGTGGACGACTAGCCAGTGATGTGATGCCTGCACAATATGCGCCTGTATTTCAGCATCAGTTTAATCCACAGCAGCAAAGTATTCAGACAGATGTTTTTGTTGATACAGACTATTCATTTAACAGTGATGTAAAAATGACACAGGAAAAAACACTCACACCAACATGGCAACAGATGTTTGATTCATGGGATGAGGCGGTACAATTTTTGGTGGATCAAGATCACGCTTGGGCAGAATGGGTTGATCGACCTGAATGCATTTCGCAGGGTGATATTGAGATGCCTGTTCAGTATGAAGATATACGAGCTGCTCAAATCTTGTCTCTTAACGCGCCTGCATTATTAAAGAAATTTGGCGTGGAAAGTGACACAGATGCTTTTGCATTTGTTGTCCCTGCTTTAGATTTTCATGTACTCGGTGAACGGATTTTAGAAAAATCGAACTAGATTGTGGATAACTTTATGTTTATACACAGTGTTGAGTTGTCTAAAAATTATGTTATTTTAGAGCAAAGGAGATGGCATTCCTCCTATCACAAACCGCTCCATTTTTTACTAGATGAGAGCTAATGATGCCTACGTTTCCCTGAACAGGGGCGTAGGTTTGTGCGTGCTCTGTTCTTTAATTTGGAGTTCGCAGATGATCAGTCCTCAGAAAAATAAACCCATGCTGAATGTTTATTTAGCTCCAAATCTGTGTTTGGAGTGAATCATGTATTATCCTTTAATTTCAATCGCATTAGGTTCAATATTCGGTGCTTGGTTGCGCTGGTTTATTGGACTCAAACTCAATCCAATTTTTCCTAATATTCCACTGGGAACAGTCGCCGTAAATTTTGTTGGTGGTTTTATCATCGGATTTGCAATTTCATATTTTTCTCAAAGTTCACTCAGTCCCAATTATAAACTTTTTGTGATTACAGGCTTTTGTGGCGCGCTTACAACATTTTCAACCTTTTCAGCTGAGATCGTGACCTTATTACAAAGTGGTAAATTGGGTTATGCATGTGCCGCAATTGCGATTCATGTTTTAGGCTCATTGTTATTTACGATTTTAGGAATGAGTTTACATCAGTGGTTAAGCGCGGCTTAGTTGGGGGAATAGTCAAAATGAATGGATTTTTAATTACTTTTTATACTGCCCAAAATCGAACTTATCAGGGGCAGCCAATGAATGAGTGGTTGTTTAGTGTCGCGAAGAAAATGAATCTACGAGGTGCAACGATGTTAAGTGCCGTCGAAGGTTTAGACCATCACGGTCAATTGCATTCTGGACATTTCTTTGAACTTGCGGATCGCCCAGTACAAGTTCAGTTTGCTGTGACAGAGGATCAAGCAAAGGAATTGTTAGATTATTTGAATAGCAAAGAAATCTCTTTGTTTTATGTCAAAGCACCCATTGAGTTTGGTTTCGTTGGACAATCTGAAAACGAGATTTGAATTTTAGGCATAAAAAAAGAAGTCTAAGCGGAGGAGATTGCCTTAGACTTCGAATAATTACAGCCTAATGGGTGAAACTTAAAATAAGATTAACCCTTGCGGTTAAAACGACCAAAGCGTTTATTAAAGCTTGCAACACGACCTTCATTGCTCGCCTGACGTTGCTCACCTGTATAAAAGGGGTGTGATGCACTTGAAATATCCAGCGTAACGTATGGATAAACTTTACCTTGATATTCTTTCGTTTGCTTGGTTTGAAGCGTACTCCCAATTAAGAAATAAGCATCCGCATTGGTGTCATGAAATAGAACTTGTTGGTATGTAGGGTGGATATCTTTACGCATTTTCAAATACTCCTAATTTATATAGAAATGTTATAACATAACAATACATGGAGTCAATTCATGAAACTTCAAGCTGTATTATTTATACATTTAAATAATACAGCTTCTTTTAAATTCGCCGATGAAAAGTAGGATGGGTTTAATAATTCGGTACCAGTTCTTCAAAAAGATCATTCAAATTGTCATGCACCTTCAGATGAATGAGATTCCAGTAATGTCCTGAAATCGTTCGATTCACCATCAGCGTATCAGGTGATGGTTTAAAGACATCCCAATATTTTAATGATTTCTTCACCAGTCTCATGCCATCGTGATGAGATGAGTTTTCAGCAAAATCGTAATGTGTGCTTAATGGACGCAGTAGGATTTCGATCCACTGGACATAAAGCTCGCTTGGAAATTTTTGCTTTTCAGCGATTGAATGTAGCTCAACCAGTAGATTTTCAACCTGATTAATATCTTCTTGGCGAGCTGCATTTACCAATGCTTTAAAATGCTGAATGATTTCAGGTGAAAGGGTTTTTACACTGCCGTAGTCATAAATGATGATACTGCCATCTTCTCGGAATGCAAAATTCCCTGGATGGGGGTCACAGTGAAAACGTTTTAAGAAAAACATTTCTTGCCCCAAAGCACGAATTAAACGTCGACCAATTTGATTGCGTGTTTCGACTGACCATGTACTTGCCGTTTCAATGGACTCGCCTTGTTCTAAGCTGAGTGTAAGAACGCGACGAGAAGAATATTCTTTATAGACCGTCGGTATAATGACTTGGTCATCGAGTTTTTCATGAAATGTTTTAAAGACTTCGAGGTTTTGTGCCTCAATTTCATAATTAAGTTCAGCAGATAAACTATCTTGGATTTCTTTAAAAAGTTGGTCTTGTAATTTTTTATCAATTTTTAAAACACCCATGAGACGAAGTGCAAGGCGGACTTGTTTTAAATCACTTTCACATGCATCGTCGACCCCTGGATATTGTACTTTTACCACAACTGATTGACCATTCGGTAGCACTGCACGGTGTACTTGTCCAATCGATGCAGCAGCAAAAGGCTCTGCTTCAAAAGAGCTAAATACTTCAGTTAAGGGTTTACCTAGCTCTTTTTCAACTTGCTGTTTAATTGCAGTGAAAGGCATTGCTGGCGCTTGGCGTTGTAGTTTGGCAATTGCTTTAGCGACTTCAGGTGGGAAAATATCTTTGTACTGTGAGGCGATTTGACCTACTTTCATCACCGCGCCTTTCATTTCACCTAAGGTGTCAGCAATTTGTAATCCGATGTCTTGGAAAAGTTGGCTTCGCGCAGCATTTTTTTGTTCTTCATCTGCATTGAGGTTACGAATGGAGTTGGCGACGCTTTTGGTCGCAATACTTGCGGTCATACCAGCGAGTTTTAGAAAACGTTTACTGGGTGAACTTGCATGCTTCGCCATTTCGCTTGACCTCATAGGATCCAGTTTTAAATTGATACTTTGATCATAGGCGACAAAACTTAAATTGCCTATAACAAAATGTTAAGTGATGTAATTTAAAAATCTCCCCTAAATTATCTTTAAAAGAGGGGAGTGCTTGAGTATCTAAGGTGATTTTAGGTTGTTGAGTGCCTTTTATTTTTATTCTTCTTGATATTTTAAATCTCTTGAGAGCTGTAGTGAGACTTACAGCTTCACTAGAAAAAATATCTAAAGGAGGTTGGCTAAGCGTTTATTGTTTAAATACAATCGCCCAATAAGTAATACACATGCGATGGTTAAACCAATAATCAATCCTAACCAAACACCTGCGACACCCCAAACGGTATAGCGTGCTAAATACAGCCCGATTGGAAAGGCGATCACCCAATACGCCATCAACGTAATCCACATCGGTGCTTGTGTATCTTGCATACCACGCAAGCACCCTGCGGCACTGACTTGCCAAGCATCCATGAGTTGATATGCCATGGCAAACCAAAGTAAATACATAGCAACAGGAATCACTTGAAGGTCATCTGTGTAAATTGCCACGATGTATGGGCGTGCAACCGCGATCAATGTCATCGTACAGGCTGCAAAGAATGTTGCGCTCAATAACCCTACTTTTTGAACTTGTCGCATGGCAAGCCAGTTCTTTTCACCATAATACATTCCCACACGAATGGTGAGTGCAATAGCTAGAGACAATGGAATCATGAACAATTGAGAAGTCACGGAAATGGCAATTTGATGTGCAGCAATTGCATTTTCGCCTAATGGGCTGAGGACCAATGCGCCTGTACTGAAAATACTAACTTCGAAGAAAACTGCGAGTCCGATTGGAAAACCAAGCTTGAGTATTCTTTTTACCCAATACGGATCAATTTTTTCCCATTGAGTGAAAATAGGTGCTTGTTTATATGCTTTTGCTTTAGAGATGTAGATCGCCAAAGTGATGAACATTAACCATTGTAGAATTGCTGTAGCAAAACCACACCCAGCACTCCCCAATGCAGGAATTGGTCCAAATCCATACATAAAGATAAAGTTCAGCGGGATGAGGACAAGTAACGCGATTAGGCTAATTGCCGTAACAGGACGTGGATGGCCTAAGGCCTCGGAGTAACTGCGTAATGCTGCATACATCATTACCGCGGGCATACCAAAGCCAATCGCATGCAAGAATAAGCTCGCTTTAGGTAATAAGGCTTCTGGTACGCCGAAAAGTGGCAGTAGCATTGGCATTGCTTGCAAGATCAGCATTGCCAAAATACCGAGGATGAAAGCGACCCACAAAGATTGGCGAGCAATCGTTGGAATTTTTTCAGGTGTTTTCGCACCACGTGCTTCCGCAACGAGTGGCGTAGCAGCAATCATAATTCCTGCAAACAACAACATAACAGGAATCCATAAGCCG
>NZ_DJLC01000052.1:0-9711 GCF_002434875.1 Acinetobacter sp. UBA6526
TCTATCCAGCTGAGCTATGAGCGCCTTAAGTAAAGTGGCGGTGAGAGAGGGATTCGAACCCTCGATACAGTTACCCGTATGCATCCTTAGCAGGGATGTGGTTTCAGCCACTCACCCATCTCACCGTAACACGAGCGCAATAATACAAACTAAAAGCTCATTACACAAGCCATGATCCTTATTTTTTATGTTTTTTTAAATCAATCAAATATTTTTTAATCAATTTCTGTTTTTTTTCAGCATTTTTTGTTGTCGCGCTTGATAATATAGTCTTCTCTTCTTTTATTTAGATCATGTGCATAAATAGAATCTTGCAATCTTTGACGTGCAGTCCAAGTTTGAATGTCTTATGCTAAAGTGATCTGCCAAATGTGAATTGGAACGATATGACTAATAATTGGGTTGATCCCGAAGCAAAAGCAGAAGCTGAACGTTACGATAATCCTATTCCTAGCCGAACTCTTATTTTAACTACATTAGAACAATTACAAACTGCACAATCTCATGCAGAACTCGTAGACCACTTTAATATTCCTGATCAAAAAAGTATTGATGCGCTGAATCACCGTCTCAGTGCAATGGTTCGTGATGGCCAGCTCATGAAAGATGGCTTTAAATATCAACCTGCCACAGATGCTCCTAGTCATGAAGCAACGGTTTATATTAATAGTAAAGGTTTAGGCACGGCGAATATTGCAGGTCAAAATGATGTGTTGTTACCTGAACGCGAGTTACGTCTCGTCTTTAATGGTGATCGCGTTAAAGTGCGTCAGACTTCAGTAGACCGTAAAGGCAAAGCTTGGGGTTTTATCACTGAAGTCGTACAACGACGTGTAAAACAGATCATTGGTAAAGTCTCTGAACATCAGGGCGAATACTTTATTCAACCAAGCAATCCTAATCAGCATCAGCCGATTACCCTTGAAAAAGAGTTGATTGAACATGCCAATGCCAAAGTTGGCGATATGTTGCGTGTTGCAATTGACGATTATCCAACGCGTGAAGAGCTGGCAACAGGCCATGTGATTCAATCAATGGCGGATAAAGCAGATACGGAAATTATTATTCCGCAAACGATTTTAGAGTTTGGTCTGCCTTATGAATTTCCTGAAGCAGTCATTAAAGAAGCTGAAAGCTTCAAAGAACCTTCTGAACAAGATATTAAAGGACGCGTTGATTTACGTGATTTACCATTAGTGACAATTGATGGCGAAGATGCACGTGACTTTGACGATGCTGTTTATGCAGAGAAACGTCCTGGCGGCGGTTATCGAGTGGTAGTTGCGATTGCAGATGTAAGTCATTACGTTCGTTTAGATTCACCTTTAAATGAAGAAGCGGAAGAACGCGGTACATCAGTTTATTTCCCGCACTTCGTTTTGCCAATGTTGCCTGAAGCATTATCGAATGGCTTATGTTCTTTAAATCCTCATGTTGACCGCTTATGTATGGTCTGTGACTTGAAACTTTCCCGCGCGGGCAAAGTAACAGGTTATGAATTCTACCCTTCTGTCATGCATTCAAAAGCACGTTTGACTTATACCCAAGTCGGTCAATATTTTGAAGGTGCGACTGATGCTATTCCAGCGGATAAAACTATTCATAAATCATTGAATACGCTATTTCAACTTTATCAGACTTTAAAAGAGCTACGTGCCAAACGTCATGCGATGGAGTTTGAAACCGTTGAAACTTACATGACCTTTGATGAGTTAGGCGGAATCAAGGAAATCTTGCCGCGCACGCGTAATGACGCGCACAAGCTGATTGAAGAATGTATGTTGTTAGCGAACGTTGCTGCTGCTGAATATGCGTTAGAAAATGATATTCCAATGCTGTATCGTGTGCATGAAGCCCCTGAATTTTCACGTATTCAAAAAGTGCGTGATTTTGTGAAATTATTAGGTTTGCCATTCCCTGAACAACCAACTCAAGCTGATTACCAAGCGGTGATTGAAGCAACCAAAGATCGTTTAGATGCACCAAGTATTCATGCTGTGTTATTACGTTCAATGATGCAAGCTTACTACGGCGCAAAAAACTCAGGCCATTATGGTCTCGCTTATGAAGCATATACACACTTCACTTCGCCAATTCGTCGTTACCCAGATTTATTGTTACATCGTGCGATTAAAGCTTATCTCGATAAGAAGGTTTACCCACTTTCTGGTGCTGCTCTAGATGATGCAGGTGAGCATTTCTCACAAACTGAACGTCGTGCTGATGAAGCCTCACGCAGTGTGACAACTTGGTTGAAATGTCACTATATGCAACAGCATTTAGGTGATGAGTTTGTCGGTATTATTAGTGCAGTGACTGAGTTTGGTCTATTTGTAACACTCAAAGATCTTTATGTTGATGGCATGATTCATGTCAGCCAGCTCGGTGAAGACTTCTTCCTTTATGATCAAGCGAGTCAAAGCTTAATCGGTCAGAATCGTGGACAATCATTTAGCCTCGGTGATGAGGTGAAGATTCAAGTAGCAGGTGTGAATTTGGAAGAGCGTAAGATCGACTTCCAATTGATACAACAATTGACACATTTAGGTCGTGTGATTCGCCAAAAAGCACCTCGTACTGCCAATTCTTCTAGCTCAAACCGCGCATCAACAACTGAAGAAGTATTTGGTAAAGCGCCATCATCTACGAAAGCGAAAGTCAGTCAGGATGGTGAAAAACCTGTACGTAAGAAAAAAGATAAGAACAAACCAAGTTCTTATACTAAGAAACCTGCTAAAAAAGCGTCTGCTAAGCCTGAGACTAAAGAAAAGGCAAAGAAAAAAGTGAAAAAGAAAAAGTCGAATGCGAAAGCAAAGACTGAGTAATTTATAATGGCTTTAGGGCTAACGCCCTAAAGCCATTCACTTTATACCAGCCAATCTCATGAAAATATTTTTAATTCTCTTTTTACTTCTACACTCATCTCAGTTATTTGCACAGACTCAAAAATCAATATCTTCGACATCTAGAGAAATACACATAGATATTCCCATATTGCCTCTTTTTTCAGACTTTTCAAGCATTCAATCCAAATTCCCCCTGCAAGAATACAGTCCTAATAAGAACTATATTCAGGAATCAAAACATTATTTTTTTGAAGCTCAACTTGTTGATATTAAATTAACCGAGTGGAAGGGGAAATTACATGAAATCAATTATACTCTTAAAACAGAAGATCCCGTTAAATTGAGAAAAATTCAAAAATATCTTTTCGAGCAATATAAAAAAAATTTCGAATGGGAGCTAACTATTGATAATGGATTTGGTAAATTCTATGAAAATTCCAATAAATCTATTCTAGGAATATATAGTTATTCTTTTGATCCTACGGTCTCTTTTCTCTCAAATTAATTAAGAGTAGAGGAAACTAAAAGACGTTTTCCTGATTTAAATGAGTGATACACATGGAGAACTCAAAATTATTTTATTAGCCTTGATTTCCCCTCTCCAAACCCCTACATCTATAACTATGTTTAAAGATGATATGGCAAAAAATACAATGACACTTCAGCAAGCAACACTCCCTACCCCACAGTTTGACAAAATCCAACTCGCCGACTTAAAACAACAAATTGAACAAAACATCCAAGACGGACAAAACTTTTTAAATCAGCTTACAGAAGTTCCTCAGCTAGCTGAAGCACAATTGCAAATACTGAATCAAGTCGATCAACTTGAAAACAATATGAGCGAGTCATGGGGCATCTTGTCGCACTTAAATGCAGTCATGAATAATGCTGAAACCCGTGAAGTTTACCAATCACTGTTACCAAGTCTAAGCGAATACTACACTCAACTTGGACAGCACACGGCGCTCTATCAAACCTATCAACATATTCATGATAGCAATGTATTTCAAACATTAAGCGAAGCGCAACAAAGTGCGATTAAACTAGCATTGCGTGATTTTAAACTATCAGGTGTTGCACTCGAAGGTGAAGCAAAAAAACGTTATGCAGAAATCTCAGCACGTTTATCTCAGCTTTCTTCTGACTTTTCCAATCATGTGCTTGATGCAACCCAAGCCTACTTTAAACCTTTAGATGAAGCACAGCTCAAAGGACTACCACAAAGCAGTATTGAATTATTGAAGCAATACGGGCAACAACGTGAGCTTGAACAAGCCGTTGCAACACTGGATTTCCCTGCTTATTTTGCGATTATGACCTATGCTGATGATCGTGAATTGAGAGAAGAACTGTATAAAGCCTATGTCACCCGCGCATCAGAACAGTCAGATAAAACCGAGTTTGATAACACGCCAGTGATGGAAGAAATCCTGAGCTTACGTCAAGAAATGGCTCAACTACTCGGTTTCAATAATTTTGCTGAATATTCTCTTGCCAGCAAGATGGCACCTGATGTTGAAACAGTAAATCAATTCCTTGTAGATTTAGCTGAACATGCACGTACCCCTGCGCTTGCTGAAATTGCAGAATTAAAAACAATCGCTCAACAGGATGGCATTGAAGAATTAAAGCCGTGGGATGCAACCTACTATTCTGAAAAGTTAAAACAGCAACAATTCAATCTGTCTCAAGAAGCATTGAAACCATACTTCCCAGCGCCAAAAGTGGTGGATGGTTTATTCCAAATTGTTCAACGTCTCTATGGCATCCAAATTATCGAGCGCCAAGTACCTGTTTGGCAAAATGATGTCCGTTATTTTGAAATTGAAGATCAAGGTCAAGTGGTCGGTGGTTTCTACTTCGACCTTTATGCCCGTAATGGCAAACGTGGCGGTGCATGGATGAGTGGTTTTCGTTCTCGTGTACAAACTGAGAGTGGTCTACAAAAACCGATTTGCTACATGGTCTGCAACTTTACTCCACCGATTGGCAATCAGCCTGCGCTGCTGACACACGATGAAGTCATTACCCTATTCCATGAATTTGGTCATGGTTTACACCACATGCTGACAGAGGTGGACAATATCTCTGTGGCTGGAACACACGGCGTAGCATGGGATGCAGTCGAGTTACCAAGTCAGTTCATGGAATTTTGGGCATGGGACAATGAAAGTTTAGATGTCCTCAGTGAGCATACTGAAACTAAACAAACCCTACCGCAAGAGTTGTTAAATGCATTGTTAAATGCGCGTTTCTTCCAATCAGGTATGCAAACGCTACGTCAAATCGAATTTGCACTATTTGACCTCACTATTCACCGTCAATCGCCAGCTTTAAATAGCGAGCAAATCCAAGCGACTTTAGATGACATTCGAGCGAAATTTGCAGTTGTACCCACTGTTCCGTATAACCGTTTCCAACACAGCTTTAGTCATATCTTTGCTGGTGGCTATGCCGCAGGTTATTACTCTTACAAATGGGCAGAGGTTTTGGCGAGTGATGCCTTCGATCGCTTCGAAAGTGAAGGTATTTTTAACACCGAGACTGGAAAAGAATTTAGAAAGTTTATTCTAGCAGTTGGCGGAAAAGATACAGCACTTGATGCGTTTCGCAATTTCCGAAAAAGAGAACCAAAAATAGATGCATTATTACGTCATCAAGGTTGGACGAACACCAATAAAAGCGCTTAAACTACGTCAATATTGTTCACAGGGTGTAATTAACTGACATGAAAAGACAGTTCATCGCGGGTGCTAAATGCCCAAAATGCGGAGCCTTAGATCGTGTCGTTAAGATCATCACTGTGGATGACGAGTGGATTGAATGTATCGACTGTGCTTATAGTGAAAAACGCCCGACCCATGTGGAAGAGCAACAACCTGCCGAGCCAGATGAAATTGGGGTGATACAATTCAAACCTCGTCATTTTGACTAGAAGGTTAGAAAATGATGTCCTCATATCAAAATGAAAACTCAAAATTATTATGGATGATAATCGGTGGGATCAGCATTATTGTTGTGCTTATCTTTACTGTTCAATGGTTCCTATCTCAAAATAATACAGATACAGCGGTAACGCCGACAGCATCAACAAAACCTGTTGCAGAGAAAACCGTTCCTACAAAACCAGAAGCGCCTATCGCAACAGCAGAAACGACGCATGCTGCGAGTGAAGTCGCTGCACCAATTCAATTGGTTGAAGAGTCAATTATTAAAGACCCAATCCCTTCAAATGATGCGTTAGCAAAAGAAGAAATTGCAAAACTTGATGATATTCATCACCAGCTGCAAGATCAACAGCAAGAGTTAAAGCAGCAACATACGGATGCAGACACATTGCTCAAGTTAAAAGAAGAGCAAATCAAGTTACTCGAAGCTCAAATTGCGGCGCAGAATAAATCTTAATGATCAAAGGCTTTAATCCATATTAAAGCCTTTTTTATTAACTTCTTAATCCACAACTCGACTAGAATGAGCTTTGAACTGAATCGGTTTTTGAATCGTTTGTGCAATTAAAATACCTATTAACGTTAAACTACCGCCTAGGTAATGAAAAGCTTGTAGATGCTCCCCCAATAAGACGACAGCAATCAATGCAGTGAACAATGGAAGTAGATTCATAAAAATGCTGTTCCGATTCGGTCCTAAATGTCTTACCCCTTCAATCCAAAAATAAGAAAGCAAAATCGAGGAAAATATACTTGCATACAAAATCAACGGAATTGTAGTTTGATTCAGTTGCATATCAGCCGCAGGTAAAAAGATAAAAAAAGGCAGCACATATAGAATCGCAAAACTCGATTGCACAAAGTTCGATTGCCAAGCGGGAATCGGCATTTTCCAATGTTTAAGCAAAACACCATACAAAGCATAACCGAATGCAGCAACCAGCATTAAACCATCACCAAGATGAACACCTTGATCCCATATATTTAAAATAGAACCATGACTAAGCAAATATAAAATGCCGTAAAAAGATAAAGCACCGCCAAATAACATGCCATAACTTATTTTATCTTTTAAGATCAAACTACTTAGGATCATTGTTAATAATGGAATAAGCGCGGTAACAATCGCCATATTGGTCGCTGTCGTAGTCACGGCAGCCTGATAAGACAAAAACTGAAATAATGATACAGATAGAAAACCGCCTAAGACCAATTGCTTCCAATAGAGTTTAATCGTATGTCGATTTTTCCAAACAGGAATCAGTACAAAAGTACTCATGACTGCTAGCGCTAACACTAAACGATAAAAAGTAATCGCGACTGGTGAAATGTTATGACTTGCCATTTTGGATACAACGACATTGCCCGCCCAAAATAAAATAGCAAATAATGGATACAAAGAAGCTTTTTGAAACATGATCTCAACCTATGCATTACGGTAACAATCATGCTAAAAAACTATTTATTTAAAGTTTCTCGATAAAAAGACGATAACTTTCGAGAAACAGACAATCTAATCTTGGATATCCAATCTATGGGAAAGAATTTTCAACATGGTTTTTTAGATTATCCTGTCTACGCATTTTCTGAGAACTACCCTCATGGTCATGTCGAGGATTGGCATCATCATGATCGTATCCAAATGATCCATACGCTTTCAGGCGTAATTCGCATTCAAACAGATGAAGGTATCTGGATTACACCACCTGGACGTGGGGTTTGGATTCCTGCCAACAAACCACATGCATTATTCAGTAGTGGCGACGTTAAAGCACGAGGTGTATTTATCTCTCCCTGTGCCCGTGAAAATCTTGTCAACGAATGCCGCGTGATCGCGATCCCTGCTTTACTACGGGAGTTAATGAGCAGCGCCATGGAAATTCAAACCGCAATACAGCCAAATAGTAGAAATCAAAGATTGCTTGAAATGATATTGGATGAAATTGAACTACTACCAACACTCGCGTTTAACTTACCTGAACCACAAAGTCAAAAGCTGAAATTATTATGCCAAGAAATCAAAGCGAATCTCAGTATCAATTGGAATTTGGAAGATACGGCGAACTACTTACATATGAGCAGTAAGACTCTTGCTCGACATTTCCAAAAAGAAACGGGTTTGCATTTTTCCCATTGGGTTCGACAAGCCAAATTAATGCAAGCGATGATAGATCTAGCAATGAATAAACCCATTTTGAATGTCGCCTTAGAGCTTGGTTATGATAGTCCAAGTGCATTTAGTGCTATGTTTAAACGAGAAACAGGCATGACACCAAGTGGCTATGCTTGTCAGTTTCCTACGACTCAATAAACAATGTGAAAACATTGATAAATAATTATTTCATCTTATAAGGGCTAAATGAGATTTCTTTCAATGACTGAGCAGCTTAAAATGAACGCATTATCCAAATCTCCTCAAAGCATATGACGCTTATACAAACTAATCGTAATTTATTTCTAGCGATTGGTTGCCTAACGATTTCAGCACTCTTATTCTCAGTCATGGGGATTTGCATTCGATATGCTTCACAAAGTGTCGATAATTACACGATTGTATTTTTCCGCAATTTAGTTGGATTAGTTCTTTTTCTACCATTTATTTTCAAACAAGGAATTCATTTTGTAAAAACGGAAAAACTCTGGATGCATACATGGCGAAGTCTCATTGGCTTAGCAGCAATGTATGGCTTTTTCTATGCAATTGCACATCTAAAGCTTTCCAATGCTATGGTCTTTACCTACTCATCCCCCATCTTCATTCCACTAATCGCATGGTTATTCCTAAAAGAAAAAATTACAATGGGGATGTTATGTGCAGCAGGCTTAGGCTTTATCGGTGTTTTTTGTGTGGCCAAACCTGATCAAGGATTATTGAACTGGATTTCGATGATTGGAATCGCATCGAGTTTATTTGCATCAATGGCTTTCGTTACGGTACGAGCACTGACCAAAACAGAACCACCCGAACGCATTGTTTTTTACTTCTGTCTTATCGGCTCGCTGATCTCAGTCATTCCCATGTTTTGGGTATGGCGTCCATATCATTTACATGAATTATTTTTCCTGATTGCAGCAGGCGTACTTGCAAATGTGAGTCAGATTTTCATGTCTCATGCATACCGGCTAGCACCGGCTGGACAGATTGCACCAGTCAATTATATGGCAATTATTTTCGCAGGGATTTGGGGATTTTTACTATGGAGTGAAGTCCCTGACCTATATAGCATTATTGGTTTTTGCATTATTTTGTTGGCAATTTTATTATGCAGCCCACTTACACAAAGAGATAAGAAATGGCGTTTTAAACTTTAACAATACGCCATTCTTTTGAATAAACTTGCAACAATACAAATTAGGAAAATTCAAACTCATGAATATAAGAAATACCATTTTTTCAAACGAATCTCATGAAATGATTTCAGCCTTCAATAAAGCTCAAGAAACTTTTAAATACTTTTGGCGAGAGCTTTCTTGGGAATATCGCAGAATAATTCCTGCTTTTGATCTTGCTTATGTTAAATGTGCATTTATCCAAGAACACAGCAACTCATCTGATTCACCACTAATTGAATATATGTGGATAAGCCAAATTGATTTTGATGGAACTACGATCTCTGGTCAGTTAATGAATCAACCAAACTATATCGACAATGTACAAGCTGGTGAAATTATAGAGCAACCATTTGAGGTGATCGTCGACTGGATGTTTTTAACTCAAGATCAAGTTTATGGTGGCTTTACGATTCAAGAATATCGTAAACAATTAAATGATTCTGAGCGAAAAGAATATGATGCGTCTTGGGGAATAAATTTTGGTGATCCCAACAATATCTTATTCGTCTATGATCAAGAGGAACACCCAGAAAACTTAATTGAACATCCCATGTGCGAAAAGATGTTAGATAGTTTTTTAA
>NZ_DJLC01000052.1:10022-10456 GCF_002434875.1 Acinetobacter sp. UBA6526
AAAGATGTTAGATAGTTTTTTAAACTTTATCCAAACCGATCCAACCGTAATTCATGAAAGAGATGATCGTGGTAATCAACTATTACACCGAGAAGCTCTTGCGGGTAATTTTTTAATTATTCAAGCATTACTGCAATATAATCTAGATAAGTCAGCGCTGAATAACCAATCTATGACCGCCTCAGATCTAGCTCACAAAATGGGATGGGAAAATATTGCAAAATTATTAGCATAACTTTCATCTACTTATAGTCATTCCTATTTTGATATACAGAAAAAAAGCACCCGTAGGTGCTTTTTTAATAAGTCTCACACTTAATTAGTGATACCAACCAAACAACTTAAAGAAGTAAGGAACATACGCAATAATCAAGATAGCTGGTAGCATTACCAACAATGGGAAGATCCAACGTTCATAGCGATAGTAGAAAGAT
>NZ_DJLC01000113.1:0-12355 GCF_002434875.1 Acinetobacter sp. UBA6526
TATAAAAAAGTGAATTAAATCATAAATGGATGTGCGTACTTTTCTTGATCAAAAATTTGGCGTTGTTTTGCTATCTGCACAAGACGATTGCGTAGTTGTGTTTTTATCACAGCATAAGTTAAACGATGCTTTTGTGCCATTTCCTCAGCAAATTTCAAAGTTTCTGCTTGTAATGATTCAATGGGATGAATTTGACTAACAACTTGAGATTGCAAACATTCAAGACCCGTCATGGTTTTACTGGTTAGTGCCATTTCCCATGTTGCATGACGATTTGGCAGCAATTGCACGATTTCAGCAATCGTATCGGTGAATGGAATAGTGAGGTTGACCTCTGGGAAGCAGAAACGACCTTTATCTGCGCGCATAAATCTAAAATCACATGCTGAAGCCAAGATTGCGCCACCAGCATAGGCATTACCGTTGATTTCAGCAATCACAGGTATATTGAGCAGCGCTAGTCGAAGCAACATATTTTCAAGTTGAACTGTAAAGGCTTTTTTCTCTTCGATTGATTGCTGAATGAGCCAAGCTAAATCTAAACCATTGCAAAAAGTCTTTGCGTGATCACTTCGAATAATGAGGCTAGCATTATTTTGATTACTTTCGATTTCATCAAAAATTTCTAGATATTCTTCTAAGACTACTTTATTCAATGCATTTTCATGATCACCATTGTGTAATGTCAAAATGTAAATTGATTGTTGTTTATCGAGAGACATGGTTGCCATTTCAGCAACTCCTGAGCTTATATTCATCATTCGTTGACTGATTATTTCGAATATAAGACTCGCTCAATAGGTGAGACTATGCCATATTAATGATCATTTTAGGACATGAGTAACTTTATGCGTGATCCTTTTGGACTATTCCAAGAAACGATTTCAGTGTCATATGCGCATATATTATTAGAAATTACACATGAGTATGACATTGATTATCAAACTGTTTTACAAGATACAGGTCTTGTTTTCTCAGAGATGAAACAGAATGATGCCAAGATGAGTGCGCATCAATGGTCTAAATTGGTAGTTAATGCATTACAACTCACGGATAATCATCGTCTTGGAATTGAATATGGGCAGAAGTTGCGCCCAACGTCTCATGGCGCTTTAGGATTTGCTTTTTTGAGCTGTGCTGATGTTGAAACTGCTTTGAATTTGTGCCAACAGTATTTCTGTACACGCATTCAAAATTTTGTACCTGAATGGCGAATTGAAGGGAACTTTGTCTATGTCTATTTAGATGATGTTCATCCTGTAAAATTAGGCAATGAGCAACAATCAGCTCAATTAAGAGCTTTTCTCGTTGAAAGTTTAATTTTTGGAGCAATTCATTTTCTAGCTTTATTTTCACAAGCACTAGCCGAAGAGTGTGATGTGTATTTAGATTGGCTACAATCACAAGATTATACGGCTATTTCATTAGCATCTATTTCTCTGAATTTTAATCAAAAACGAAATGGTTTCAGATTTCCAAAAAAATATCTGCATTGTAAAAATCAAAATGCCGATCAAATGTCTTTTCAGCAGGCACTTTTATACTGTGAAAATGATAAAGGCAAGTTGATTAAGGAAACGCATCGAGACCTACAAAAAAGTATTCGTTTAGAGTTACTCTACAATGCAAGCAATGGTTATCCAACATTACCGATGATCGCTGAACGTTTGAATATGTCTGAAAGAACGATCAAAAGACATTTGCAAGCTCAAGGAACAAACTTTCTTCAGATATTATCTGAAGTGCGATTTAGTGAAGCAAAAAAGCTATTACATCAACAGCAATATAGTATTCAGGATATCGCAGATATTGTGGGCTATGAAGAAGCCACCAACTTTATTCGTGCTTTTAAAAAGAATTTTGGAGAGACACCAAGTCAGTATCGAAAAAGGTTTTTATTACAATGAATTGATATTATTTTTAAGGCTGTTTAAATAGTAATAAGTGAGTTGAATGTAGTCTGGTCGAACCCCCATCTTGTTTCAGTATAAACCTGCGGTTCGTTCTACTTTACGATACGTTGTTTATCATTCGGCAAAAGTAAGCAAAACCATTGTCATCCACAAAACCTATTTAATTTTTCACCTACTTTAACTTTGTTGATAAACACTATCTTTTTAATCGCTCGCAGCTTTGGGATGACGTTTCGGTGGATCAAAATTTAAGTATCATTCAAAGAAATTAGTTTCATTCATCTGACATAGAATGCTGAATCGTTTGAATAAACAATTCCAGCGAATACTTAATCTGCTCGCTCCATTCAAAAGAACAATTCATACGAATATAGTGCTGATGTGATGGCAAGACATTAAAAAGAGGACTAGGTGCAACACCTATTTGCTGTTGAATCAATTTTTCATAGACTTGCATACTACTGACTTTTTCAGGGAGTTGAATCCATAGGAAATAACCACTTGGATAATTATAAACTTGGCAATCAGCAGGTAAATGTTGTTTCAGGTAATTAAAAAATTGTTTCTTATTCTTCTCCAAAGCGCGTCTTAATACTCTTAAATGCTTTTCATAATGATGATGCGCTAAAAACTCAACCAGCACGTTTTGAATCAATGCATTTGCAGAAATCGTGCTCATGAGCTGTAGGTGTTGAATATGTTCAGAAAATTTACCCGCATAAACCCAGCCAACTCGAAAACCTGAACCCAAAGTTTTAGAAAATGATGAGCAGTGCAGTACTAAATTTTGCTGATCGTAATATTTCATTGGCAGTGGTTTTTTAGAGCCATAAAACAATTCTTCATAGACATCATCTTCAATTAAATGGATTTGATGTTCATGCAAAAGTTTCGCGATTTTATATTTCATTTCATCGCTGACGGTAAAGCCGATTGGATTATGTGCATTCAACATGAACCAGCATACTTTGATCGGATAAGTTTTTATAACCTGCTCAAAAGCTTCAAAATCAAAACCATGTTGAGGATGTTCAGGAATGGTAATAACTTTCAAACCTAAGCGTTCCGCAGCTTGCCATGCGCCATAAAAAATGGTCTGTTGTAATAAAATATAATCGCCCGGTTGCGTAATTGCTTGTAATGAAAGATTAAGTGCATCTAAGCCGCCTGATGTGATCACAATGTCATCAGCATCGGTCGGAATTCCTTGCATACAATAACGTTGGGCGATCAGCTTTCTTAATTCAAGATTGCCGGGTGGCAGATTGGTGGTCTGATCATAACTATGTCGATTTCGAGACAGTTGCCCCATGATTTGAATTAATTTGGGCGGGTAGAGTAATTGGCTATCAGGAAAAGCAGAGCCTAAAGGAACAATCAGTTTTGGCTGAATCGATTTGAGATATTTAAATACAAGTGAGTTAATTTCAATTTTAGGATTCAAAGAAACCACAGAATAAGCCTGTGGGATTTGAGAAGCAATTTGTTCGGCAACGAAATAACCCGATTTTTCTTTGGAATAAATCAGTCCTTGAGACTCTAACTCTTGATAGGCATTCATCACGGTAATTAAGCTAAAACCTGAACGTTGCACTTGCTCACGAAGAGAAGGCAATTTCGTATGTGGTTGCCATGTACCATTTTCAATCAGTAATTTCAGGTTTTGTGCTAGCTGTTCTGATTTATACATAAAATTTGGAGTCTAAACCTAATCTGTTGTTGTTGGATTTTATAAATAATTATTATTTTATAACAGATTTCTGGTGAGTAATGCATCTGTTATATTTTTTTAGTGTAACTCTGTAGCTATTCAATAACTTTCCAGACGCTCAAAATAACAGCATGAACTCAGAGCATGATTTGAAGCTTTTCATGCTCTAGAAATGATGATTTAGGTTGAATGGTGTATCACAATGTTTATCACGAAAGAACTCAATTCGATCATGCAACTGTTCAATGGCGTAGCACCATCGCAAGCTGTACAAGAGCAGTTGCAGTTTGAGTATGTGAATCTTGAAGCGACATTGTTACGAGCAAAGGTGCTGAGGGATTTTTCTAAAGATCAGGTTGTATATATAGCTCAAGCGAAAATCGATGAAAATGATAATAATCTTGGTTATTTATTTGCGCCATTTATCATTGCCAATCTAAATCAACCTGTGATCTATAGCACGCCTGTTTCAATGTCTATTTTAAGCATTTTGAATCAGTATTATCAGGCTGAGAAAAATCTAAACCTGAGAATCGAAGAGGTGATTGAGAGTTTAAAACTTCATATTGATTTGGTTGATCAAGTAAACACCGAGCAAGACTTTTTATTCAATCGTTTGATTAAAGCGCTTTGTCGAGCAGATGTTTCACAGATTTTTTTAATCACGCATTTAACTTTGGATACACAGCAACTGAAACAGTTACAGAAATATTTGAATGTTGAAATCTTTGTTATTAAAGCAGATCGATCTGAGAACCTAATTCAAGATGAAATGATTCATCTCAGAAAACTATTGTTCAAGAACAAAGATGAGATGCACAAAGAGGTGTGCGGTTTGTATTCAAACTTAAACGCAAATTTGGTCTCTCAAACTGGAAATTTTAATCATTCACAAGCCAAGCATTTGATCGAAGATATGTTTTATTCAGAGCATATCTTTGAAAAATTGTCGGTTTATGCCGAGTATCTACAAACCCGTATTCAAAATGGTGCAAGTTATAAAGCCTTATCCATTGCCTGAATTGAATAACTGAATTTTGTATATTTTAGGAGTAAAGCTCATGTCACAAGAGCAATCAAAATTTCCATATTTAGCAGTTGGCATCAGTATCTTATTAGGTTGTTTGTTTCTCGTTTTTTTCTTTCTCGCTATCAGTCATCAACCTGATTATATGCCTTCGCAACAGTAGAAACAGACTACTGTAGAGGTTAAAAATTCAACTCAATAAGCCTGTCGAAGTTTTAGATCAGTTTCTCTCTTACTGGCAATCTGAGCGCTTGCCAGTAATTTTTTTATACTAAAAATTAGTATCGTCTTGGTGATTTTCCTGTCCAGCGTTTAAAGGCTCGTGAAAAATTTTTGGTATTGGTGTATCCGAGGTGATTGGCAATATTTTCAAGAGATAAGCTAGGGTTCTTGATCAGTTGGATGGCTTTTTCACAACGGATTTTGTCCACTAATTCTCGAAAATTTGTACCCTCAATTTCTAACTTGCGTTGTAAGGAACGTTCAGAGATTCCGATTTTTTCTAAAATGTCAGATAGAGGGCTAATGCCCATTGCCTCATCATAGATGAGATCTTGTATTGAGCTACTAAAGCTGTTTTGTCTTAATAACTTACGCAATTGAGACTTACATTCTTCTCGTGATAAGCGCTCTGCAATTGCATCTGCATGGAGTAATGGAAAATCTAAAATTTCTTTATTAAATTCTAAGCGCGTCATTGGACGATTAAATCTGACCTCGCCAGGAATTAATGGGAGTAATTTATCAAAATAATCTGGTTTACTAAATTGTACGTCCGCGAACCCGCTTAACTCTTGTCCTGAAATGCTTTTTCCCATCTGTGCAAATCCAAGCAATAAAGCAATTTGGATGACTTCATCTAAATAATAACTCTCAGTTTGTTCGAAGATGATTGCAGCATGATCATCAAAAACTTCGAGTTTTATTTTATGAATGCTAGATTGAAGTGAAATAAACTCTTGAGCAATATTCAGTGCTTGCTTGACATTACCAGCGAGCATTGCAGTCATACCCATCAACCCATGACAGGTAATTGTCATTTGCATACCTAAATAAAACCCAAACTCTAAATTTGGAACTTTTGTTAAATCTAATGCACGTTTCAATATACTCATGACGATTTTGGCATCAGCACGCCACAACGGTTGTAGTAATTGATCCGTATTAAGACCTGATCCAGCTAATAATTCTTCTGCTGAAATATTCCAACGAGAGACCACATCGACCATTAATGCGATATATGTTCCGGGAACAGTCTTCTCAATTTTTGTATTTATTGCCATAAAAACCCATGTCGGAAAATGATACTAAAATGGCTTATTCAGAACTATTACAACATTTTCTTTTATTGAAAAATAGCCATGTCAGCAAAGTCTAGTTGACTTTAATCAACGTAAATTACTGCCGTGATGCAGAAAAATACATTCCAAATATTGCTAGGGTGGGAAATGAAAAAAGGAATTTTGATTACCGCGATAACAATTTTTTCAACGACTGTACAAGCCAAAGTCGATGTCTGCGTATTTGATCTGCTCGGTAAATCAGGTGAGGCTTATAAATCAGTAGAAGAATGGGCACTTGCTGCAAAAGCTTGGAATGCAGACTTAAATTTAATTCCTTATCAAGATGAAGCCAAAGCACAAAATGATTTTGATACAGGCAGGTGCGATGGTGTTGCGATGACATCTATGCGCGCAAGAAAATACAACAAGTTTGCAGGTTCGATTGATGCATTGGGAGCAGTGACAAATAATTCTATTGCACAAAAAGCAATTACCTACGCTTTAGATCCACGTAATAAGCACCGATTAGTAACTAAATCAAACGATGATGAATTTGAGGTCGCTGCAATTGCTCAAATTGGTCTAGCGTATGTTTATGTACGCGATAAAACGATTAATACAATTGAAAAGGGCAAGGGCAAAAAGTTCGCTTATTTACATTACGATCAAGCACAAAAAATGATTGTAGAGCGTTTGGAGTTGGTTGGTGTGCCATCAGAGATTTCGGACTTTGCTAAGAAATTTAATAACGGCCAAGTCGATGTGATTGCAGCTCCAGCATATGCCTATAAACCCTTAGAGATTTCCAAAGGTTTAGGAAGCAATGGAGCAATATTTGATTTTCCTGTAATTAACTTAACCGCTGACATCATTATCCGACCTAATAAGTTTCCTAAAGGTTTTGGACTGAAATCACGGGCATGGGCAATTAAGCAGCTTCCAAAGAATTTTTCCACGATTGCACGTTTAGAAGCGGATATTCCTGCGAAATATAAACAAGCTCTTTCTTCCGAAGATAGACATCGTTACCAAAAGATGATGCGAGATGGCCGCATTGAACTTACACAACTTGGTGTGTATGACCCTGTCATGATGAGGGTTTTAAAACGTGCGAGATGTGCTGTAGAACGAACCAATTTTGAATGTTCTTTAAGTGGAGAGTGAGCAATTTCATATCCAGTTAAAAGATATTTTCAAGAAGTTAGAAATTTACTAGGTTACAAGTTGAGATCAATATGAACGCACAAACGCAACACCACAAATTGGTTGCACGATCTGTAAAATTTGATTTTTCAAATTCACCAGTACAGTGGATTCCAAATGATCCTATATGTTCACATTTAATTAATGGGATTAACCTAATTTTGCCTGCAGGAGAGTTCTGGTTTTGTCGTGTTTACAATAAGACTCTCCCATATCTGAATAATCTGATATTGATAGATGATGTCAAAGGATTCATCCGTCAGGAAGCGACTCATGCCCGTGCTCATCAAACTGCCCAAGAGTTTCTAAAGCAACATGATTATGATCTAGAAACTTCTTTTAAAAAAATTAACTGGATTTTCACGATTTTGTTAGGTGATCGTCCACTAGGTATTAAAGCATTAGAAAAGAAGTCTTTAGAGCATTTTTGGTTAGTCACTCGGGTAGGTGTAGTTGCTGCGATTGAGCACTTTACTGGTGTGCTTGGACAGTGGTGTATGGACAATACTTCGTGGGATAAAGCTGACCCCGTGATTGCTGATATGTTCCGTTGGCATTTAGCTGAGGAAGTGGAACATCGTTGTGTCGCGTTTGACCTATTTAAAGAAATGATACCGAATCCCGTATTATTTTATCTTTATCGTCAGTTTTTGATGATGCTTGTTTTTCCTATTTTTATTTACATGCTAGCCGATATCGCGCGTGATTTAGGCAAACAAGATCCAGATATAAAGATACAAAAGATTTTTAATCGCAACTTTTTCAGATTATTACCGATTTATCAGAAACAAGCGAAAGCAACAGACAATGCTCCGACATTAACGTTTATCACGAAAGCAATTGTTCGTTGGATTTCACCAAACTTTCATCCTGAAACTGAAGGGAATACACAACAGGCTTTAGATTATTTAGCGCGTTCCCCAGCTGTTCAAGCAAACAGATGAAGGTGTTTTCTTTATTAAGAATAAACACGGTGATTTATCTGTGTGAGTTTAAAAATGATCTGGATGATCATTTTTAATTAAAAAAAGTTTTAACTATTGAATGTATAAAAACAAACATTATGTTTGTGAAAGGAAGTAAAAATGAAAAAAATGGCTCTTACGCTCGCAACGACTTCAATTTTAGCGATATCTGCTTCAACTCAAGCGGCAGTAGATGTATGTGTGTTTGACTTATTAGGCAAGTCAGGCGAAGCATATAAAGGAATGCAAGACTGGGCTTTAGCCGCAAAAGGTTGGGGCGCAGATATAAATCTCGTGGCACTTACAGATGAACAGGTTGCTGACAATAATTTTAAAGCAGGTAAATGTGATGCAGTTGCGATGACTTCTATGCGCGCACGACCATATAATAAGTTTGTTGGATCAATTGATTCTTTGGGGGGTGTTCCGAGTGATGAAATTGCAAAACGAGCGATTACATTTGTTTCCGATCCACGTAATGCGGCGAAAATGACGACCAATCTCAGCGGCAATAAATATGAGGTTGCAGGTATTTCTCCTCTAGGTTCAGCATTCATTTTTGTTCGTGACAAAAGCATTAATTCGATCGAAAAAGCAGCAGGTAAAAAATTTGCTGTATTAGGTTATGATGATGCTCAAAAATTAATAGTTCAGCGCGTAGGTGCTCAAGCTGTACTTTCGGATATTTCAAACTTCGCTGCCAAGTTTAATAATGGTCAGGTCGATATGATTGGTGCGCCAGCATACGCTTATAAACCATTAGAGTTAAGTAAGGGTTTAGGCACAAATGGGGTGATGTATAATTTTCCTGTATTACAAGTGACAGCAAATCTTGTTTTACGTCCTGAGAAATTCCCAGCAGATTTTGGGCAGAAATCTCGAGATTGGTTTGTCAAACAACTACCTAAAACTTTTGCTACCATCAAAAAGCTAGAATCTGAAATTCCTGCAAAATATAAAATGAATTTAACAGCAGAAGATAAACTCAAATATCAAAAAATGATGCGTGATGGACGTATTGAGTTAACACAACGTGGGATCTACGATGCCAGTATGATGAGTGTTTTAAAGAAAGCTCGTTGTTCAGTCGATAAAGCTAATTTTGAATGTTCTTTGTCGGGTGAATAGTAGAATTTTAATGAACTGTTTTTAAGCAGCTGAATCAAATTTTTACATAGCATAATGAACGAAAAATTTATGATAAAAGTTTAGTTTCACTAGGCTTTTTTCTATTTTATAGATGAATGATCACACAAAACAAAAATAGAAAATAACCTCATTTCATGTTAAGTGTAATAACCATAGGCACAAATGACAGCTCAGATGAGGGCGATTCCATGGATAATTCAGAACAGACCATAAATACGCAAGAAAATAATGGCTACGCTCGAATTGAGCCATATACTCAACCAGCTGGTGGATGGGGCGCATTGCTGAGTGTCGCTCGAAACCTTAAACGGCAAGATATCTTAAAAAAGGGTTCTATTACCTTACTGAATATTAATCAACCAACAGGCTTTGACTGTCCAGGTTGCGCATGGCCTGAGAAAAAAGATGCGCATGCATTTAATTTCTGTGAAAACGGAGCTAAAGCAGTCGCATTTGAAGCAACAAGCAAAACAGTTACACCTGAGTTTTTTGCTGAACATACAGTAAGTTGGCTTGCTGAACAAAGCGATTTTTATTTGGAAGACCTCGGACGTTTGACTGATCCGATGCGCTATGATGCTGCGACAGATAAATATGTTCCGATTTCTTGGGATGAAGCATTTCAGCTGATTGCAAAACATTTACAAGCTTTAGAACATCCAGATCAAGCTGCTTTTTATACCTCTGGCCGCGCAAGTAATGAAGCTGCATTTTTATACCAGCTGTTTGTCAGAAGCTTTGGAACGAATAATTTTCCTGATTGTTCGAATATGTGCCATGAAACCACAAGTGTCGGTTTAAAAGATTCGATTGGTTTAGGTAAAGGTACGGTTATCCTCGACGATTTTGACGAGGCTGATGCTATTTTTAGCTTTGGTCATAATCCTGGAACGAATCATCCACGAATGCTCGCAACACTGAGAGAAGTATCTAAACGTGGTGGCAATATTATTGCAATTAACCCAATTAAAGAGCGTGGTTTAGAACGATTCCAAGACCCTCAAGCGCCTTTAGAAATGATGACGAATGGTAGTACGCCAATCAGCCGTTATTATTTTCAACCGAAAATTGGTGGGGACTATGCCTTACTGTTTGGCGTAATGAAGCATTTGTTGGAATGGGATAAAAAAGCCATTGCGAAAGGCAAAGCAAGCGTATTTGATCGAAGTTTCATAGAGATGAATACCGTTGGCTTTGATGAAATGCTTGCTGAAATTGATCGTACAGAATGGTCAAAAATTCATAAGTACACAGGATTGTCACCCGAACATTTAGAATCGATTGCCAAAATGTTCCTCGACTCTAAAAAAGCGATTTTCTGTTGGGGAATGGGAATTACTCAACATCGTCATGGAACAGCCAATATCCATATGCTCGCAAATCTGTTGTTAGCTAGAGGACATATTGGTCGTCCGGGTGCAGGTTTATGCCCAGTTCGTGGTCATAGTAATGTGCAAGGTGACCGAACCATGGGGATTAACGAAAATCCTAGTGAGCAAATGTTAGATAGTATTGATCGTGTATTCGGCATTAAATCACCTCGTAAACATGGTCATGGTGTGGTTGATACGATTAAAGCGATGTATGAAGGCGATGTTAAGGTCTTTATTGGGCTAGGCGGTAACTTTGCGGTTGCAACACCTGATACACCTTATACGCAAGAGGCATTGCGTCGTTGCGCTTTGACGACACATATTACAACTAAACTTAATCGAAGCCATTTGGTCTGTGGTCAAGATGCCTTAATGTTGCCTTGTTTAGGTCGTACTGAAATTGATATGCAAGTTCATGGTCCGCAAGCGATTTCGGTTGAGGACTCAATGAGTAACGTACATTTATCGGCAGGGCGTAATCCTCCAATTTCTGAAAATATTTTGTCCGAGCCTGATATTGTTGCACGTATGGCAGAAGCGGCATTGCCTGAAACAAATGTCAAATGGCGTTGGTATATCGAAAGTTATGATCGTATTCGCGACTCTATTGCCGATGTTTTTGACGAGTTCCATGATTTTAATCAGCGTGTATATCAACCGGGTGGTTTTCATCTAGAACATCCTGCTAATCAGCACATTTGGCATACGCTAAGTGGTAAAGCACAATTCTTGATTACGCCAATAGATGAAGTCTACGAAGATCAAGAAAATCAATATGCTGCGGCATATAGTGAACAGAAAGTTTATACCTTAATGACTACGCGCTCACATGATCAGTACAACACCACTTTATATGGTTTAGATGATCGTTATAGAGGTGTATTTGGGCAGCGCCGTGTATTGTTCATGAACCAAGCTGATATTGATGAAGCTGGATTTGTAGCAGATCAGTGGGTTGATATTGAGAGTGTATTCTCTGATGGTGTGAAGCGAATTGTGCATAGTTTCCGTATTGTGCCATACAACATTCCTCAAGGAAGCTTAGCGGCATATTATCCTGAAACAAACCCACTGGTTGCTTTAGGTAGCCATGATAAATATGCAAAAATTCCTGCTTCGAAAAGTGTTCCTGTGATTCTACACGCAGGTAAAGCACCTGAACATTTTAATTTGGCTATAGCAGTTGATCCTGAACATGCCAATGAGCGAGTGAGTAATACATAGAACTATTCAGGTAAATAATTGAATAGATTGGATGTAAATTTTAGAGGTCAATGTGGATACACAAACACTGGGCTATGAAACGATGCAAGTGCATCGTTTCCATCGGGATATCTCTGAAAATGAATTGGATTATATTGTTCAAGAATATCCTGTTGCACTGATCTATAACGGTATTTCACATGCTGTCATGATGGCAACGCCATCTGATATAGAGGTATTTGCGAAAGGTTTTAGTCTGTCAGAAGGTATTTTAACGAACCTAAACGAGCTTTACTCACTTGAAATCAGTCAGAATGAACTGGGTGTACGAGTCGATATGACGATTTCATCGCGTGCTTTTACAGCATTGAAAGAACATCGTCGAATGATGGTGGGCAGAACTGGGTGTGGATTATGTGGTATAGAAAGTCTGAAACAACTTTATGCAAACCTACCAACTGTAAATACTACAGTGCCTTCTAAATGGTTGGGTCAAATTCCAGATGCAATCGCGCCGTTAAAAGTACG
>NZ_DJLC01000119.1:0-9698 GCF_002434875.1 Acinetobacter sp. UBA6526
CAGATCAAGTCTGAACTAATACACCTAATACTACCTCTCAGATTGAGAGCTCTCTAGCGCTGAACAGTTGTATCCTATGTAATAAAGAAAACTTTAAAGCAACGCTGATCAAAATTCTAGACCATATAAAAATAGAAGAAAGTTTAAATATTCAGACTTGGGAAAATAGCGTATATAAACCTACACCAACTATTATTGAAGCAGCTCAAGCTTTATATAAAGGCCATAGTGTTAAAGAAATTTCAAGAAGTGATGCTGGTGCAATTAACCTCTCCAACACCTCTATTTTAATAAATAAAATTATCGAAGACTCTAAAGCCCAGCATAGGAAATCAATCTGCTTTTTAACAGGTGTTCCTGGTGCAGGAAAAACGCTTGCAGGTCTAAACATCGCAAATGAACGACTAAAAGCAGATGAATCAGAACACTCAGTATTTCTATCTGGTAATGGTCCGTTAGTTGATGTCTTGAGAGAAGCATTGACCAGAGATTCAGTAGAATCTGCTAAAAGGAGTGGTCAGAGAATATTACGCACAGAAGCTGAAAGGAAAGCAAAGGCTTTTATCCAAAATATTCATCATTTTAGAGATGACAATTTAAGAACGCCTCATGCCCCTATTGAAAAGGTTGTCGTTTTCGATGAAGCACAAAGAGCTTGGCAAAAAGAACAAGTCTCCAAGTTTATGCAACAGAAAAAGGGAATCACAAACTTTGACATGTCTGAACCCGAATATTTAATCAGTGTAATGGATCGACATGAAGATTGGTGTGCAATTATATGTTTAATCGGAGGCGGACAAGAAATCAATACAGGTGAAGCCGGTGTTTCAGAATGGATTGAGTCGTTAAAAACAAAATACCAATCTTGGGATATTTATTATTCAGATAAGATTTTGGCTGAACCTAATACCTATCTAAATAATTCAGATTTATCACATTGGTTAGAACAACATGGACATCAAAAAACTGATCTTCATTTATCCACCTCTGTCCGCTCATTTCGAAGTGAAAAAGTTGCATCCTTGATCCAATCCATTTTAGACAATCAAAATGATCAAGCCGCTCAAATTTTCCAAGACATCAAACATAATTATCCAATTAAAATCACGAGAGATTTAGACAAGGCAAAAAACTGGTTAAGACATCAAGCTAGAGGTACGGAAAGAATTGGACTAATCACAAGTTCAGGCGCTAAAAGACTAAAAGCAGAAGGTATCTATGTTAAGAATAATATATCTCCAACTGATTGGTTTTTAAATCATCAAGATGATACCCGATCATCTTATTATTTAGAGGATATTGCGACTGAGTTCGATATCCAAGGACTTGAAATCGACTATACCTGCGTAGCTTGGGATATTAACCTCTATTATGATCAAGGTTGGAAATTTCAAAACTTTAAAGGTTCAAAGTGGCAGAATATTAATAAAGACTCAGCTAAAAGTTACCTTCTCAATGCTTATAGAGTTCTATTAACCCGAGCCCGACAAGGTATGGTTATTTTTATTCCTGCTGTAGATGGAAAAGATCCAACAAGACCTCAAAAATACTATGACTCAATCTATAACTATCTGGTTTCTTGTGGGTTAGACATAATGTAAAAAGTATCAGAATCTCGTTTGTGCCGCTTTACGACAAACGAGACTCCAACACCAGGTAAATGCAGCTCAAGATAATAGTTTTCTAGGTAATTTTACTGGCATATCTAACAATTGCTGAGCAAATGCCTTGCCTTGTGGATCAATACGTAAACTAGCGATACCACCACCGCCTAAGGCATTTTCCAACATGAAATTCAGTGCGTGCATAGCTGGCAATTCATAACGAATCACTTTTGATTTCTCTGGATCGAGTACATGCTGCATATATTCAGTAACAGCTTGCTCAGTCAAAGCAGCGCGAATCCACGGCAAATATTCAGCTTTGCGCGCTATCACGCCAATATTGCTATGATTACCTTTATCACCACTACGTGCATGAGCAATTTCGACTAAAGGTACTTCAACCTCATCACCCTGATAAACTGCGACCTCACCCACAGGATGTTGAGTAAATGCTTGATCGGCAGAACCTGTTGGAATCTGCACTGGATGACGTTGCCCTGCAAAATCAACTTCAACCTTAATTTGATCTTTATCAATTAAGAAAGAGAACAACTTCACCACTGCCGAAGCTTTAGGACGCCCACCGACAATCCCAGCCAATGCAGGAGCCATCCCTGTTGATGCCTGTGCAATTTCTGAAGCAAAGAACATACAGGCTTCTTTAAACATGTGTTTGACCGCAATTTTGACCACAACTTCACGGCTTTCTTGAATTCGAGAATGAGATCCATAGGTACTTTCGATACCCAAAATTTCGATAGATTTTTCACTAAAAGGTGGTACAGAACGCAAAGCCAAAACTCGTTCACATTTGTTGATAATGGCATCAGCAATGGTTTGTGCTTTTTCAGGGGCTTCACGCCCAGCAATCAAAAAACTCACTAACACACGATAACCATCGGCATAAGTGGCACTGACTTTATATTGTTGAGTCGGCGCACGACCAATTGCTCCCGAGACTCGAACTCGATCTTCACCGACCTGTTCTAAATGCACTTGGCTAAAATCAGCCGTCACATCAGGAAGTAAATAAGCCTGCGGATTGCCAATTTCATAGACAATTTGTTCTGCCACCGTTGCATTTGAAACCAGTCCACCTGTGCCTTGTGGTTTCGTCACAATAAATGAAGCATCTTCACTGACTTCGACAATTGGAAAGCCCATATTGTCGAAGCCTTGCACTAAACGCCAATCGGTGAAATTCCCACCTGTACATTGAGCGCCGCATTCAATGACATGTCCTGCCAATGAACCTTGTGCCAACTTGTCATAATCATCAAGTGACCATTTGTATTCATGCAATAATGGGGCAAGCACAACCGCCGAATCAACCACACGCCCAGTAATCACAATATCAGCACCTAAATCTAGTGCATCACGAATCGCAACTGCACCGAGATACGCATTACTACTAGCAACATGTGCTGGTAAAGCGCCGCCATTAAACATTTCTTGCACATTTTGCTTGAGTAATTCAGTGTGCTTAGGTAATACATCGTCACCTAGAACCACAGCAACTTTTAAATCTAAACCTTTTTCATCAATAATTTTCTGTAACGCATCACGACAAGCCAGTGGATTCACCCCACCTGCATTGCTGATTACTTTTATTTTTTTCTCAGCAATTTTATTGAGCAGCGGCGACATGACGCGACTAACAAAGTCTAGTGCATAACCATGATTTGGATCAGTCATCATTGCTTTTGCCATAATCGACATGGTGATTTCTGACAAATAATCAAAGACTAGATAATCGATATCACTCAAATGCACGAGTTGAAATGCAGCAGTATTGGTATCTCCCCAAAATCCTGATGCACAGCCTATTTTGATTACCCTCTGCTCATCCTGTTTGACACTTGTCATGCGCTTTCTCATTGTTATTGCTAAAAACGACTTAACATTACCAAGCAAGTGCTTGGTTTGTAAAGTGCATAATGATATGCTGTATTGGCAAAATGAGACAAACACAGGCAAATGCTTGTTATAAAAAGATAAGACAATTCTTGAAATGAATTTTGTTACAATACACTTTAGATGAGACGGGATAGAAAAATCGGCATGATCGCAACTTCAATTGAGCAAATACCCAAAATTGTTTGTTTTGATGACACTCCACGCGGGCGTTTATTGCAAGGTGCTGCCTATCTGTTTTATAAACAAGGTTATGACAAAACCACCGTACGCCAACTCGGTGAATTTATTGGTATCCAATCTGGCAGCCTATTTCATCATTTTAAAAGTAAAGATGAAATTCTTGCGACCGTAATGGAACAAACCATTATTTATAATTTTGCCCGTTTAAAAGAAGCAGCTGAACGCTCAAATGATCCAGAACAGCAATTACGTCATTTAATTAAGGCTGAATTGCTTTCAATTGCAGGTGATACTGGCGCAGCTATGGCGGTACTTGTGCATGAATGGTTTGCCCTTTCTAAAGAAAAACAAGATTATCTTTTAAAAATGCGCAATGAATATGAGCAAGTTTGGCTCGATGTCTTTGAGAAATTACGCGCACTCGGTAAAGTTAAACATGATGCTTTTATCTGGCGTCGTTTAGTTGGTGGTTCTATTTCTTGGACTGTGACTTGGTATCGACCAGAAGGTAAAGTCAAAATTGATGAGTTGACTGAAATGGTTTGGGAAATGGCGATTAAATGAGTGCTATCTATTTACGCAAACCTCAACCAAATGATTTAGCAGAAATTAAACTCGCCTATCAAAATAGTATTCAACTTCATCAACCTTGGACTTATCCACCAACCGATTTTGAACAATATCTCACTCAAGAACATCGTTATTTTGTCTGTTTAATAGAAAATGATGTCATTGTAGGCACTTTTAACATCTCAAATATTATTCGAGGTTATTTTCATTCTGCCTATTTAGGTTATGAAGCCTTTTATCCTTATGCAGGACAAGGCTATATGCGACATGGGCTTCAACTGGTTCTAAGAGAAGCATTTCAAACACTGAATCTACATCGACTAGAAGCTAATATTCAACCAGACAATCTGTCCTCTATTCGCCTTGCCGCAAATGCAGGTTTTGTGAAAGAAGGCTTCTCTCGCCAATATCTTCGAGTCGGTGGAAAAGCATGGAAAGACCATGAGCGTTGGGCAATTTTAAATACAGATTGGACAGATCAAAAATATCAAGCCTTCTAAAAACTACTTACATTTTAATCACGACATAACTTAACGTTTAGCCCATTCATTCTATTTGCGTTTGCCTAAAAAACTGCTATTTTTCAGAAACATCAATGATTATAAAAATGCAAAAATGAATCCAGTCCAACATGCCAATATTTCGGTGAAACGTCGTGGGGGCGAGCTTGAAGATTATATTGATATTCACGCTTTGATCGACAGCACCAAAATGCTATGCACTGACAATCGCCATCGTATCTTGCATACTTTTTGGGGCGTGCAAGAAGTGATTATTCCGATTTTTGGACACCACTTTGAAAATAGTGCAGGCAAAAGTATCGAAGTCAAAGACTTATGCGAAAAAGATCATTTGCTGGTCGATTTCCACCATCGTTTTATTCCAACGATCGGAGACTTTGTTGCAGCAATGCAGGATATCCCCTCAGATGGACTAGCGAAACGCCTAGAGAAATTCCACGCTGATGTTATTGATGACCCAAAGCTGTCAGCTACATTACTCTCTCCATTATCAGTGACCGGTCAATTAAAGTCCTTACTGATTACGCACAATAGTTGGTTTATTAATACCATTTTGCCAATGATGGGAAAAAGCGAAGCCAAGTTGATTGATTTTGATATCAGTCCAGACTTCTTTTTCAATCCAATGCGTTTTGAACTGTGGATGGATAATGGGATGGCCGCACCACCGAGTGCAGTCAAATTGCAAGAATTAAAAACTAAAATTGCTTAACTTAAGGGGAAATAAAAATGAGTAATATCCAATACGTGATTCGTCAAAATGATTTTGCTTACAACGATGAATGGCATCTGACCAATTGCGTTTCAACTGGGTCAATTAAACAGATTTATACGGATAAAGCAGAAGCGGAAAAGGCATACAAAGCTTTGGTTGTCGAAGGCTTATATTATGATGAACTATGTAATTATGACATCGGCAATGGCGAAGTAGATGATGAAATCTATGAAAAACTTGAAGCTTTTGTATTAGAAAAAACAGGCAAAAAATTTGATATTGATGATGGAGAAATTCCAAAACTCAATGAAGACGATGCTTTCGAATTTGCCAAAATTTCAGGTATTGTCTGGTATCAACTCTTAGAAATCGATGCGACACAACCGTGCTATGTACTCTGGATCAACTCTGAAGAAGACTATTTCACAGGTTATGAAACTGGTAGCATTATTTCGAGTCAAGATGAGAACTTTAGTGATGTGTCGTGGGAAGCCAATATTTATGCGATGGACTATGAATTTGAAGCTTTGATGGACAAACCACTTGCAGAGTTAAGCGATAGTCCACTGTTATTCAAACAATTCATCGAACAAACTCCAGATATTCGTTACGATGCGGAAAAAGACGGTATCGAAGGTATTGCACTAGATAACATAAAGTTTATTGATATCAAAACGCTGAATTCATTTTTGAAACAACCCATCTTTGAAATCCGTCAGATCTCTTTAGAAGAACTCGCTGAACTAGAATAAACTTTAAATAAAAAAGTGCGGTGTATTATCCGCACTTTCAATGATGTATTGAATAGTTTTAATAACCCAACTGCTTACTAATCAAATCTTTCATGATTTCTTCCGCACCACCGCCAATCATGTTGACCTTCACTTCACGATAAATACGTTCAGACTTCGTTCCACGCATAAAGCCCATACCACCCAGTGTTTGAACGGCTGCATCCGCACAAAACTGCATAGTACGAGTCGCAACATTCTTAAGCATAGAAATCTGAGCAACGAGATCAGCACCCTGCAATTGAGGCTGCGTCATTTTCCAAGCTGTTTCTTCAAGCAAAGCTCGTGTGGTTGTCAATTGAGTTGCCATATCTACTAATTTATGACGAACGACTTGATGATCAACTAAACGCTTACCAAAAGTCCTACGTTGTTGAGCCCAATCTAAAGCCTCTTCATAGCAAACTTGTGCATAACCATAAGCCACCACTCCCAAGAAAAACCGTTCCATATTAAAGTTATTCATAATCACTTTAAAACCTGCATTCTCTCGACCTAACAAGTTGGACACTGGCACTCGAACTTGATCAAAATGTAAATGCGCAGTATCAGAAGCCCACCATCCCATTTTCTTTAATGGTGTTTTGGTAATACCGTCACTATGTGCATCGATAAGTAACATCGAGACACCTTCTGCACCTGTTTTGGTCGGATCAGTTCTAACTGCAACCGTGTAATAGTCCGCACGAATACCTGACGTAATAAAGGTTTTTTCGCCCGACACAATATAATAATCACCATCACGAATCGCTTTGGTTTGCAATGCGGCTACATCTGAACCACCGCCAGGTTCAGTAATCGCCAATGCTGAAATTTTTTCGCCTGAAATAATATCGGGTAATACTTTGGCTTTTAATTCCTCACTACCGAAATGCTGAATCGGTGGTGCACCAATGGTATGGACCATCAAAGAAATATGCACACCACCAGAACCCGCTTTAGCCATTTCGATACCAGCTAACAGGGAGTAAAAAGGATCGGCATCAGGAATCCCTCCATATTCTTCATCAAAACCTAAACCCAATAACCCAATTTCAGCCGCTTTTTTATAGAGTTCTCTAGGAAATGTTTCAGCCTCATCCCACTCATTCACAAATGGAGTCATTTCTTTTTGTACAAAACGACGGACATTCTCAGCAAAAGCTTGATGTTGTTCATTGTAATACATTGGATTTAATTGCATTTTCTGCTTCCTAGCGAGTATCGATCATTGTTTTAGAATATTTAGTGATGACTAAGGTAGCAAAACACAACAAACCAAGCAAGCGCTTGGCAAAATTCATAACTAAAAAAGATCTTATTTCTTATCATTGAATATCAAATTTCAGAGCTTATTTGATTTTTAAACGACAGCGGAAACCTCGTGTCGCATAATAAGATTGTGCACCATTATGATAAGTAAATACACGACCATAGCGGCTATCACAGAAAATTGCACCACCTAAGGTACGAACATCTTCTGGTGTTTTTACCCAACTAGAAGTTTTCAAGTCAAAATTTTCAATTTCTTGAAACTGTCTATATTGCGCTTCAGTTAAAAGTTCAACACCCATTGTCTCAACGACGTCAATCGCATTATTTTTAGGTTTATGTTCCTTACGCGCATCCAAAGCAGCACGATCATAGCAAAGGCTTCTACGTCCTTTCGGCGTTTCAATGGAACAGTCATAAAATATAATTTCAGATGAATCAGCTTCAATCACGACGACATCAGGCTCTCCACCTGTAACTTCCATTTGATCCAGTGACCATAACTTTTCTGGCTGATGTTGTAATTGATCTTCAATATCAGGCCAAAATAAACCCTGATGTCTTTGCATATTCTGTTCAAAACGATTTTTCAATATGTCCAACAATGCTGCTGTTTGTACACTATCTAATTGTTTTTTCTTGCTCATCTTTTCTCTCTTTTTTGTTTTTTATAGCACTTTGTATACATTCACTTAAATCAAGCATACACAGGATGAATTAAATATCACTCAAATAAAAGATATTTTCGTTAAAAATACTGTTTATGTTCACAGCACCAAAGAAGATCGTCCCTATCCAGCAATATGTATCACAGTGAAGCTACTCCCCCAATCAATCGATTGCGTGTTTTTCTCTACCTCAATTAAGGCTGGTCTTTTGATTTTGATTCAAATTGGCAAATCATATAAGATTATTGTGAAAACTCTATGCTTAAAATAAGTTAGTTCCAAAAGTACTGGCATTTCTTACACTTCATTCCATTCTTATAGAAAAACAATGGAAAGCCAATCAACAGAAAAACTAAATACGCTGGCTTCTTTCCTTGTGTATAAGGCTCTACTTCCGTACTGCCACATTGAGGGCAACTAATCTGTTCAGAACCAAGAATTTGATCTACATCTTGACTAAAATCTTGAGCAAGAATACTTTGAGCTACACTTAGATGCTCTTGAGGTACAAGTAAACGAACACCGCCGAGCGCGTTAGAATATAACCAATCCATATTGATTGTATGTTCATTTTCAATACGTGCAGGAATCGCCATCGCCTCGAGCTGAGTCTTTGCGATTTGAGCCTCATAAGGAAAAGAATAGGTTTCAGCGACGACCCAATGCATACAAATATCTAATATCAACAAAAACTAAATTTTAAGCTCAATGAGTAAAAAGATATGTTGTACAAACTTATTCAATTCACCTATATCTTTGATTAATAAATGAATTAAAAATTATATTGTCTATTTTACAATTTTATTGACATAGTCATTCTTTAAATTTAAAAAAATTAATACTCTTTTATAGATCTTCCCATGTAGCAACAATCTGTTTCGCAGTAATAGACCAAACATTTTTCCCAACCCATTCAATATTATGAGTAAACATTCTTTCATTATTTCCATAACTACTCCATGGATCAAAAAATAAGAACTCATCATAGCGCCACACAAAGGGATTAATTGAAAGATTTTTTTGATAAGGAATGTTGAATTCTAATATCCCCTGATAAATTAACCGAAGTCGAAATGGAGTTTCCTCGTAGTCTCGATGATCTTTTTTTATTAACGTAAGAATTAAATGAGCTGATTCTTTTCCAAAATCAATAATTTCAAAATTATCTAATTCACAATAATAGGGAGCTGTTGAACCACTACCACCATACCACCAGTCAGATGCAAGGAGAACTAGTAGACTTCAGGTAATTTATTTTTATTTGTCTTTAAATATTCATCATATGCTTCAAAAACATATTTGGAATTGCCCACGTGATCTAACTGATCACTTAATTTATAAACCATATTTGCTCTTTAAATGCTATTTGTTTTATATATAAGCGAAATATACTACAACTATGCACAATATTTTTCTTATTCCACTATGTTTTTTTAATTTTAGCCAATAAAAAACATCCCCTCTGCGTAAGCGGAGGGGGT
>NZ_DJLC01000250.1:0-9930 GCF_002434875.1 Acinetobacter sp. UBA6526
AACCCTGTTTTACCGGGTGAATATAACGTCGACGTATATGTAAATGGTCAGTGGTTCGGTAAACGTCGAATGATGTTTAAAGCTGTAGACCCAAAAGAAAATGCAACAACCTGTTTTAATTCAAGCACCTTACTTGAGTATGGTGTAAAGCAAGACGTTCTTTCGCAACATATTGCGAATCAATCAAAAAACAGTTGTTTAAAAATTGAAGATTGGATTGAAGATTCTTTCTATGAATTTGACACTTCAAAATTACGTATTGATATTTCAATTCCTCAAGTTGCTTTACAAAAAAATGCGCAAGGTTATGTCGATCCAAGTATTTGGGATCGTGGTATCAATGCTGGCTTTTTATCGTATAGCGGTAGCGCCTATAAAACATTTAATACAACAGGCGATAATAAAGAAACAACAAACGCATTTATGGCAGTTACTGCTGGGGCAAATATTGCAGGCTGGCAATTACGCCATAATGGTCAGTGGCAGTGGCAAGATAAACCGACTGAAAATCAAAGTAAGTCGAACTATCAGTCAACAAGTACCTATTTACAACGTGCATTCCCACAGTATCGTAGTGTATTGACACTAGGTGACAGCTTTACCAATGGCGAAATTTTCGACTCATTTGGTTATCGTGGTGTCGATTTCTCTAGTGATGACCGTATGTTACCAAATAGTATGTTGGGCTATGCCCCACGCATCCGTGGTAATGCAAAAACCAATGCAAAAGTTGAAGTTCGCCAACAAGGTCAATTAATTTATCAAACCACGGTTGCTCCGGGTAGCTTTGAAATTAATGATCTCTATCCAACAGGTTTCGGTGGTGAACTTGAGGTTTCTGTAATCGAATCAAATGGTGAGATTCAGAAATTTGCTATTCCTTATGCATCTGTAGTTCAAATGCTCAGACCAGGTATGAGCCGATACTCATTAACTGCTGGTGAATTTCGTGATCGCGATATCGAGTTAGATCCATGGGTTGTGCAAGGTAAATACCAACGAGGAATTAACAACTACCTCACAGGTTATACTGGCTTTCAAGCCACTGAGAAATACGCTTCGGTTTTGGCTGGTGCTGCTTTTGCAACACCAATCGGTGCGATCTCGTTAGACGTAACACATTCAGAAGCTGATTTTGAAAGAAAAGAATCTCAATCAGGTCAAAGTTACCGTTTAAGTTATAGCAAATTAATTACACCAACAAATACCAACTTAACCTTAGCAGCTTATCGCTACTCGACTGAAAATTATTACAAATTACGTGATGCGATTTTAATTCGTGATTTAGAAGATCGTGGTATGAATAGCTACGCTGTAGGTAAGCAACGTAGTGAATTCCAAATTACCTTAAACCAAGGTTTACCTGATGGTTGGGGTAATTTCTATATGGTCGGCTCTTGGGTTGACTACTGGAATCGCAATGAAAGTACTAAACAATACCAAATTGGTTATAGTAACAATTACCATGGTTTAACCTACGGCCTATCGGCGATCAATCGCCAAGTTGATTATGGATCAAGTAATCAAACACGTGATACTGAATATTTGATGACATTGTCATTCCCGCTCAGCTTTAAAAAGCATTCTATGAATGTGAATGCCAATGCATCTCAAGACAGTAGAACAGTTGGTGTAAGTGGAACTGTAGGTGATCGTTTCAGTTATGGTTCATCAGTAACACATCAAGATCGCAGTAATCCAACCTTCAACGTCAATGGACGCTACCGTACAAACTACACAACTGTTGGTGGCTCATATAGTGTTGCCGATTCTTATCAACAAGCCATGGTTAGCTTAACTGGTAATATCGTTGCTCATAAAGACGGTATTTTATTTGGCCCAGAGCAAGGTCAAACGATGGTACTGGTATATGCACCAGATGCCGCAGGCGCGAAGGTAAATAACACGACTGGTTTAAGTGTAAACAAAGACGGTTATGCTGTTATTCCATATGTAACGCCATATCGTTTAAATGACATTACTTTAGATCCTCAAGAAATGTCGACAAATGTTGAATTAGAAGAAACAAGTCAACGTATCGCACCTTATGCTGGTGCGATTGCTAAAGTCGATTTTTCTACGAAAACAGGTTATGCAATTTATATTGCTACAAAAACAGCAAATGGTGAAAACCTACCTTTTGCAGCACAAGTATTTGACCAAAATAATGAAGCTGTAGGTATTGTTGCTCAGGGTAGTATGGTCTATCTCCGTACCAAGAAAGCAAAAGATCATCTCGTTGTGAAATGGGGTGACGATAGCGCTGAACAATGTGCAATCTCATATGATGTCACAGCTGAATTGGCTAAAGATCAACAGAACTTAATAATGACTGAGGCGGTTTGTAAATGAAGAAAATACTAATAACTGGTGCTTTATTCACAGCTGGTCTTGGAATCCATAACGAGGCTAATGCTGCTTGTCGCGTTTATAACTACACTCCTAACGATGTACAAATGTCTGTTGGTCGCGTTGTAGTTCGCCCAAGTGATGAGGTTGGAAAAATCTTACGTAAAGCAACATTTGCAATCACCGACAAAGGCACCCGTGCTGATCGTTGTGACTCAAGTGATCGTTTAGTTGCAGAACTTAATCAAGGGTTTTCATTAAGTCCATTGGGAAATAGTATTTATAAAACTAATATTCCAGGTATTGGTATTCGCCTTTACCGAGAAGCTGAAAATGCTAGTAACTTCTCGGGTTACTATCCATATACACGTGGTGGACTTAGATATGGAACAACTTATAATTTAGCCCCAGGTTACTTCGTTGTAGAAATTATAAAGATAGCTGAACAAACAGGTTCAGGTGCTTTAGTACCAGGGCAATATAGTAGTTACTATATCCAAGCATCCCCAACCCGACCATTCCTTACAAGTACTGTATTAGCGAATGCTATTACGATTGCATCTTCATCTTGTGAGATTCAAGGTAATATTAATAAAGTCGTTACCCTTCCAACTGTGACTAAATCAGGATTTTCCGGAATTGGATCGACTCAAGGTCCACAATCATTTGATTTAAATATTCTTTGTAATGGTGGACAAAACCCTACTGGCTACGAAGAGAAGAATCTAATTAGTTTAAGTTTTGATTATATGCAGGATGGCACAAATAATCAGGTACTTTCTAATACAGCACCTACTTCAATCAAAGCAAATGGTGTTGGTGTACAACTACTGTGGAACTATAACAATAAAAATCAAGTCATTAAAAAAGGCGATAAATTAGAGCTGGGTACAGTAAGCTCCAATAATACCCTTCAATACAATGTTCCAATGACCGCACAATACTATCAAACAGCAACGAATGTCACCGCTGGTACTGTACGAGCTATGGCAACCGTTACAATCGAATATGACTAATCATAAATAATGGGTCTCCTAAAAATAGGAGGCCTCTTTTATATATAGCTGAATAATAAGATTTTTAAATTACTTTTTCAAAATAAGTAAATACTTTTTGATTAACAAAACTCACATCACAATACAGAGGATCAATCAATGAAAAAACTGAGCATACTTACAGTCAGCTTAGCCTTATTTGGTTGCGGAGACGATTACAATGCTTCGCAAAATAATGATAGTAGTACTCAAACAGTAGAAACAAATGTGAGAACTTTAAACCTAAAAACTTTCAGTCAATCAGAAGTTTGCCAATACAATTTTGATGCAACTCAGGAAGATTATGACGTATGGAATGCGGAGAACCCTGAGTATTTTCCAATAAAAGTATTTCCAGAAATAAATAGCCAAAAATTTGGTTTGACTATTCCTTCAGTGACAGAAAATGAATATAACTTCATAGATTATTTGGCTAGCAGTAAAGCCCAACTCAGCGCTTCTGACAACGAAGTAGATTTTTCACTACCAACTACAGGTATTATTGCATTTGAAATGCAATTGAAAATTCCAATATATTCATTAGGCAATTCCTCATACACTTCTAGGATCTCTTTGGTAGGGATAACAAATAACGGTTATAGCATCAATTCGAATTTTGGCTTTCAATCAGGTACTTATGATCCAGAATTTGGTGAAAATCCTGCAAATGTGAATTATTACATGGCTTATCGACTCACAGATGAAAGTGGCCCTACAACAAGTTATTATCAAAATGCCAACACAACAAATAATTCCAATAATTATCAACGCTTGGGGATTTACATAAACCAAGCCACAAAACAAGTTGGTTATATTTTCAATGGAGTCGATCAAGGATATCAGTCTAGTTTACCTGCTGCATTACAAAAACTGAGTTTTACTATATCAAGTGGAGTCGCAATCTATTCAAATCATCTTAGTGGACAAGAATTATCATCTGAGCTAATCACAGACAGAGGCTCTCTACAATTCAACTATCCTCAAGACACAACGGACATATGTGGCAACACAATCTAGAATCAATAACTCTATTGAGCCTAATCTTTTGATTAGGCTTTTTTATATCTTCTTCTAAAAATGTTAACTAGTTAACAAACCAAAACAATAAATTAATCATCAATTTTAAAATAAAACAAAAACCACATCACATTTTAAAAAAATATTTTAATCAAAACCAGTATAAATATTGCCTTAATAATAATTTTCATGCAGATTAATAATAATTACATTAAATAAAGGTAATAATCATGCATAAAAATCTTTATAAATTCATATTACTTTCATCATTAATGACTATTGCTTCGGTGAGTTATTCATCGGGTACAATTCAAATTAATGGAAATATTGTTGAAGATACCTGTTCAACAAACCACTTAGACAAAGACTGCCAAGTAATCAACACTATAAAACAAAACATTGAATCAAAAAGCGTATCTTTAGAAGATTTGAGAAACAGCCCACAAAATAACAATGTAACCGAAATTAGTATTGAGAAAATTCCTGAACATAACAGTGCTGTAATTATTGCCAGTTATTATTAATATTTTTACTCACCATAGATTATTTTTAATAGCATTTAATCTATGGTGTTATTAAATTATGATTAAAAACATGTTTAACTAAAATTTAAAACACATTCTTTTAAAAAAATAAATTTAAGCATAAATATTGACCAGACATTTTATTTTCTATAGTTTTATATCCGTTGTAAAAATTAAAAAGCTTTAAAATAATAAGGACAAAAAATGGATCATATGAATTCAGATTCACCCACAAATAAAAGTTGTGTTGATTGCAGTACAGATCCCATCGAATCGCTAAAAACAATGTTTGTCGATATGGTACAAGCGGGGAGAATCGGCAAAGGTCAGTGCCCTGCTATGCGACCTGTTTTTTTAAAACCACATGGCATAGCTGCTGCTGAATTTATTATTCGAGAAGATTTACCAGAAAACTTACGTATTGGATTATTTGCTCATTTAGGTAAACGCTATCCAACATGGATTCGATTCTCATCAGATACTACGCCTACCAGTACTGATTTCAAATCTACTTTAGGAATAGGCATCAAACTATTTGAAGTTGATGGTAAAAAGCTACTAGGAAATCCCGATGCAAGTACTTTTGACTTTCTCATGCAGAACTTCGATGCATTCTTCGTCGATACGGCTAAAGACATGTGTGAATTCACGAAGGCTGGCGTTGTTGATGGCAACTATGATCCCTACTTAAAAGATCATCCAAAAACCTCTGAATTACTGGATGCAATGGCAAAACCGGTTGCCAGTGTTTTATCTTCGGCATATTGGAGCGGCTTACCTTTTAAATTTGGTGAGAGCCAGTTCGTTAAATATAAATTAGAACCCAACTTTTATCTTGATCCACCAAACCACTCTCCCAATGACCCTTCTTATTTAGGTGCAGATTTAGTTGCTCGGTTAAAAAAATCAGAAGCGCGATTCCGCTTTATGATTCAATTAAGAACTGATCCAGACCAAATGCCATTAGATCAAGCAACTGTTGTTTGGTCAGAAGATTTGAGTCCGCCTATTCATGTCGCTGATATTGTTATCCCTATTCAAGATATAGAAGCTCGCGGTCAAGCTGAGTATGGCGAAAATCTTGCTATGAACATATGGCGCGTAACAGCCGATCATGAACCTGTTGGTTCTATTGCCGATGCTAGGCGTGTGGTTTATGCAGCTTCTGCTGAATTAAGACGTAATGTAAATGGAATACCTTTAGGTGAACCAAATTCCCCTCGTCCACTTATTTCACCTGCTGCCTGTGTCGATACTCATATTGTCCGTGCAGCAATACATCCTGCGATTGGTATCGCTCGAGTAGGTGATAGTGAAAATGAGTTTTTCATTGGGCCTGAAATAGTTGATGCCCCTGCTGATCTTAATCAGCAACCAAATTTTTACCGAGACTCAACGGGCGCTATTAAAAGACAAGCGGCTCGTTTTCGACTCTATGGATACAATGCAGCTGGTGAAGTTGTCCGTGAACTGACCCCAGATAATGCAGACATCGTTTGGACCGTGCATGTTGCCAACCGCAAATCTCAATGGTATGAGTTTCAATATGCGCTAGATATACCTGAGGCTGTCAATGCACCAGACAATGCATTTGCTTTACGCAACCCTAAAGTCAAAGCAGAAAATCGAATTAAATTAGCAATTGATCCAGGTCCAAGAAGTATTTGTGGTCGAAATATTTCAGGTGGTGCTGAGCATCGCTTTGATACAGGAACATTTCAAGCTGCATCTGATCAGCCTGTTACTGTGCCCTTAGGTGAAATACAAACTGATGAAAATGGGCGACTATTATTTTTAGGTGGCCATGGAAAGTCTGCATCACCAACCAATGCACCAGTATTCGATCCAGATAATCCGCCAAGCTTTAATAATGCAAATGATTGGTACGATGACACCTCAGATGGTTCTGTTGATGCGACCGTAAAAATCAATGGTGTAAGTATCCCAGTTGAATCTGCTTGGGTTGTTGTCGCACCACCTAATTATGCACCTGATGTCATCAGTTGGCGTACGATGTATGACTTGATGTGCGATGTATACGTAAATGCTGGCTGGATGACAATGCCAGAAAAACCATCATTTACCCATGATATTTTGCCATTATTAAATCGTTTGGGTGGGCTTCAATGGGTGAATAAAGGTTTTGCAGCTTATTTTGGTAAAGGCTGCCCTATGGATTTTAGCAATCCGCAGTTACTCGCCAAGTTGTCATACAACCCCAAAGATCTAAATCAAGCAGATCCTTATAGCGAACTTCGCCGAGCAATCTTTCATAACTTCAGACCATCAAGACCAGTTGTAGCAGAGCCAGTTCAATGGCCACATATTTGGCCTTGGATTTATGGTGATGCTTTTGGTAGTTTTCCAGAAAATGGTACAGGTAATATGTTGACCATGACTGGGCTACAAGAAGGCTTACTACATCATTGGGTTGAAGGGAACTTCATTGATGATTGGTCAGATCAAGAGCTAAAAGGCTTCAGCTCTTTTGACCAAGTTCCACTAAAAGACCAACCACATACGCTCGATAAAGCAGCATTGCATTATTGTTTAGCTGACACTTTCCATCCTGGATGTGAAATGACATGGCCTATGCGTCACGCCAGTATGTATAGTTCACCTTTTAGAATCAGACGACGTCCAGATTCTGATCCTGAACCAGATTATGGTGCTACGATGACACCTATCAAAGTTCAACAAGTAGATGGGCCACTTTATGCTCAAATACCAGGAAGTATCACTCGTTGGATGGCAATTCCTTGGCAAGGAGATACAGCATTCTGCCGTTCGGGCTACGATCCTGACTTTGATCCTTATCTACCTACATTCTGGGCTGCCCGTGTTCCCAATCAAGTGTTCACAGAACAAGATTATCAAAAGGTTATTAATCTAGATTTGCCTAGAGAAGAACGGATTGCAGCCTTTAATCAACGACGTAGTTGGTTAAGAGCCATTCAAGATGCAAATACGGCAGACGTTATGATGCGTATGGTTGCACACTTCAATGAACTTGGTATTGTTGAGGTTCGTGAAGGCATTAAGGATGATCCAGATATTCCCGAATATCTATATGTTGAAACGTTAATAGCAGGAAAATTAAAAGCTGCTGCTGAATATGCAACACATTTACTCGAAAGTAGCACTGAACCACTGACAAATCTCGATAAAGCAGGTTGGGCTAGTCATGAACAACTACTCGCGTTTAGAGCAGTAAGAGTTCAGAAACGTTAAATGCTCAATTATGATTGTGATGTGTGTGTAGCTGGTAACGGCCCTGCTGGTATGATTGCAGCAAGGCAACTCGCTTTAGCTGGGCTGTCAGTTATGTTAATTGGTAGCCCAAATCATCAAGCTCATAAATTTGGAGAAACCTTAGCTGGGGCAGCAATTCGACTACTTCTGAAGTTAAATCTTAAAGAGCTGGTTGAAACACTACTAAATACTTCAAATGACGCTAATTCTTTCCCCCCAAAAGTCACAGGAAATATGGCTTTTTGGGGAACTGAACAAGCATCTATAACAGATGCTATTCATGATCCTTATGGCTTAGGTCTTCGAATTGATCGTCAACGATTTGATACGCTCTTAAAACAATATATTCAACTGAAAAACATTACACATCTGAACGCGAGTATCACAAATTTAACCAAACAGAATGGTCTATGGAAAATTACCTTAGACGGTAAAATGCTTATTACTTCAAAATGGATTATCGATGCGACAGGCCGCAGCGCTAAGATTCTTAAATTACTAGGTGTTCAACGGTATCGAGGAGCTCCTTTAGTAGCCCTTTATCGTACCTGTGTACCTGAGAAAAACATATCACTGAATAAAACAATAATTTCATCCAATGAAAGTGGATGGTTATATGCAGGAAAAATCTCTGAGGAAAAATGGGTGTTAGGTTTTCATACTCTTCCTAAATTTGCATTTAATCTAAGGAATCATGCATCGCATTGGGATGACATAATTAATAAAAAAAGTGGTATTACTGATCTTCTAGGTCAATTAGGGTTAAGCGCTGATATTTACGCTCATGATGTTCGCACAACTTGGTCGCCCGAAAGCTCTGGTGAAGGTTGGGTTGCTTGTGGTGATGCGTTATTGGCTTTTGATCCAATCGCAGGACAAGGCCTATTCAATGCAATTTATACTGCAATAAAAGCTTCTGAACATATTTTATCTGCTGAGCAAAAAATAATGCTAGAAAGCAATTATTTAAAAGAATTCCAAAAGATTATTAAAGTATATGAACACCGAAGATATTCATTATATAAAGAGGAACAACGATGGTTAGATAGTGCTTTTTGGAAAGTACATCAGTATTATCAATGACGAATGATATAAGACTCTTGCAACAATCTTTTCAGTTGTATATTGAGCATTAGAGCCTACTTTCGCTATCAAATTCTTGTTAAACGACAATCAAACTTAAAACAATTATTTCATTAATCTAAACTTATTTTAGAGCATAGATCCTGAAAAAATTCTAAAACTTCTTAAAACCATACCGAAATGGTTCTTACCTAATTAAGGCTAAATCAGCTATTTCTAAACATTAATAATCAGGATCATAGAAATATCTTAAAGATTCCTGTTCCATTAAATGCTGATTTTCTGAATATCCATCTTCTTCAGCTTGCCGTTCATATTGCATGTATTTTTCTGATTCACGTTTAGCCTTAGCATTTTCATCTATACGTTGTCGCTCTTTTCTTTCTCTATCGATAGCTTCCTGAGCTAGTTTCGCTCGGCGTTCAGTCTCGAGTTCAGCCATTTTTTGCATATGTTGTAAAGCTTTCTGTTGATATTCTTGTTCTCGTGCTATCCGTTCAGAACTCGTTTTCCAAACAATCACGATCATTAAAAGGACTACACCACCTAAAATAATATAAAGTCTATTCATTAACTATAGATCCGAACTGTTTGTTTTTCTGATCAATTTTAAACTAATTAATAGCCATTATAATTTAACAATGAACAAAAATTTGATAATTTAAAATCAA
>NZ_DJLC01000250.1:10299-10799 GCF_002434875.1 Acinetobacter sp. UBA6526
CAACGTAGCGTAACCCCAGGCAAGAAGCTCGTGGATATGCCTTTTACTCTGCTGTCGCTGAAAATGATAATGCAAGAGAACTCAGGCAAAAAGATATCCTCAGAGAATTTGCAGTGGTACTTACTGCATCCATTCGCCAAAATGTCACGTTGGATTGGACAATTAAAGAAGCAGCACGGGCAAAGTTAAGAGTAATTGTGAAACGGCTACTAAAAAAATATGGATACCCACCTGATATGGCATTATTAGCGACTGAAACTGTTATAGAACAAGCCGAACAATTAGCAAATGAACTAGCGGAAATGTCGAATTTAGAAGAGGTTTGACCATAAATTAGACCATCGGATTTTTGAACTGATGGACCTTCAAATAGACCGTTGGTCTAAACTGTTTTTCTTATTTTTTCCATTGAAAAACCCTCTAAACTCATGATTTAGAGGGTTCGATATATGGTGGGCCCACCGTGACTTGAACACGGGACCAACGGATTATGAGTCCGC
>NZ_DJLC01000250.1:11139-15773 GCF_002434875.1 Acinetobacter sp. UBA6526
AACCAACTGAGCTATAGGCCCTATACTTTGTAACTTATTGTATTCACTACAATTCAGCTTGAGACCAATATTAGCTAAATTCAAATTTAATTACAAGTTATTTCTTGAGTAGACCCATAGTAGACCGCAGAAATTACTGTAATATGTAGCTATATATTGTCAAGCCTAGCGGATTCTAGCCCATGTCAGCAAACCGAGTAAAGCTTACAAAGTCATTTATTGATCAACTCGAACTAAAACCTGCTATTTTTCGTGATAGTGAGTTAATTGGTTTTGCTGTACGGGTTAATACCTCATATAAAACATATATCGTTGAGAAAAAGGTTAATGGCAGGTCTACTCGGTCTACTTTGGGTATTCACGGTCAAATAACACTTGCTCAAGCAAGAGTATTGGCTCAAGAAGCCTTACTTGAAATGACGAAAGGTGTAAATCTTAATGAAAAGAAAAAGAATCGTATTACGGACGCTGAGAAGCTCTATCAGGTAAAGCAACAGCAACCAACACTCGGTGAAGCCTATAGTATTTATATTGATGAGCGAGAGCTAAAACCACGTACGCTAGATGACTATAGCGACGTTATTGATGGCTATTTATCTGATTGGAAAGATATCAAATTAAAGGATATCAACCGCAAAATGATTCAGGATAAACATAAAGAATTATCCGAACGCAGTAAGGCCCAAGCAAATATGATTATGCGAGTTTTTCGCGCGATCTATAACTTCTCAATAGAACATTATTTAGATGATGAAGAGAATCCAATTCTTCCACCTATCAATCCTGTGCATACGCTAACTGCAAAAAAAGCTTGGAATAAAATTAAAAGAAGAAAAACATATATTAATGAAGATAAACTACCTGACTGGATTAACGCTGTATTAAATTTTCAAGATCGTGGTCAAAAACTTGAGACGAACAAAGATTTCCTGCTCACCTTGATTTTGACTGGCTTTAGACGAGAAGAATATGAATCACTCGCTTGGTCTGCAATCGATCTTAAATACGGCTTTATCACTTCAATAGATCCCAAAAACAATGAGCCGCATACATTACCTATGGGCGATTATTTATGGGCAATGATGAAAAAAAGAAGAACAGCTATAGATACTGAATGGGTCTTCCCTTCTGCAAAATCAGTTTCTGGCCATATTACAAATATTTCTAAGGTGCGGAATAAAATCAACGAGAGCTGCGGTATACCTTTCACTTTCCATGATCTTCGGCGAACGTTCGACTCAATTGCTGAAGGTTTAGACTATGGGAAATATACGATCAAAAAACTGCTGAATCATAAAGAAGAAGATGATCGAGACGTAACGGCTGGATATGTACAAGTAAGCGATAAAAAGTTAAGGACCGCTATGAATGATATTGAAGATATTGTTTTAGGATCAAATAAAATTTTTAAATGATTTCGCTACAACTTCGAAACCAATACTAGGCAATGATATATGAAGAAGTTATATCTTCAACTAATAACTAGCTAAATAAATCATACTTTTTTGAATAATATTTTAGAAATATGGATGCACTTTTGAGGCAATCGGATAGTAAAATTATCAGATAAACCTCTCTTGCCAACGTATAAAAAACATACTATACATTATCACTGCGCTTGTGTTTAAAGAGCTTTATTTCAATACAAAACAAAAATTTAAACTTTCTAGAGAGAAAATAAGATGACTACAAAACTTGTTTGTTATGGTGGGCACAGCAAATATATGTCTGATGAACTGAATCGTACCGAAGCTTATACTTTAAGTGTGGTTGAGCATGTTCTTGGATCAAATCAATTCTTTGTTGAAGAATCAAAAGATAATTATACCGAAGAGTTAATTAATAAGTTAAAAGAAGAAAATTATCTGATTTCAGAAAATCTATTCACGCGACTTGTTGATGACGGCTTTGCTGTTAAAAGTGCAGTTTTTTCAGTGGATGATCTGCACAAAACAATCAATGATTGTAAAAAACACACTTCTCAAGAATGGGAAATTTTAGACGAGAAGTATAAAAAGTAATATTTAGAAAAAAGCACACTTTCATAGTGTGCTTTTTTTATCTAGCGATTCGTTAATGATCGCTTATAACAACAAGTGTTTAATTCTGACTATTTAATAAATGATACCGATCCATAGCGGCTAAATGCCAAGGGTATGTTTCAATCTTCTTTCTTAACTCCGCCTGTTTTTCTTTTTCAATAAATGTCCATGCGACAAATCCGCCATCATTGAAATGATCATGGATTGCAGAACTCATGTGAGGATTAATTCCTCTAACTGCTGTTCCAAACTGTCGCCACCATCCACTTAGCCATACCAGATGCATTGCCATTGCTCTGACGTTCATCGCATTGGGGTGGTTATCTGCACTAAACAGTGCAATTAGGTGATGGACGTATTCAACCACTACGGGGATCTGGTCAAGTGATATCTCATCTATACCGTTAACATTGAAGCGTTGGTGAATGAGTTTGTAGGCATCTGAAAAGTTAAGGTGCTTGGTCTTTGCTACAAGCATATTCACAGCATCGTTTAAAACCACACGTTCTGTTTTGTGATTCTTGGTCTTAGGTTGTACTTCCCTATCCAATATATCTAAAACCCATTTACGGAATTCTTTGGCGACAGGTGTACGGGCAAACATAGCAATCAAATGACATCCACGGAGTGAAAAAATCCGCATACCCAAATTGGGTAGCTGCGGGTTTTCTATCACTTGCGTCATTTTGCTAGTAAATTCATCTGCTTTACGGTTGAAAATTTTACTGACCGCATTTTCCTGTTTATAACCTAAAGTACGAGCCAATTCTGTAGATGTAATCCAAACTTGCTCATCATTTTGTTGTATAGGATGCAATGTGACTGTATTGAATGTTAGACTGTTCATATCAGTTTTCTCGCTGAAAATTGGTGACTCGCCCCGTGATCCGCCAAGATTGTTCGGGCCGTTTTACACCCCAGTGGGGTGTATTATTATTAAAACATTTCCGAAAACTGATTATCGATATGAGCAAGCATCTAGGGGTCGAATATAAAGTTCGAATGCCACAAGAACTAAAAGATAAAATGCAGAATCTGCGAAAGAACTTAACCGCTCTATGAATGAGGATATTGTTGCTAGGCTTGAAGAAAGTTTTGATAGAAAAAATTTTAATGAGTTAAATGACGTTTCATTAGAGAAACTTTTGTCTGTAGTTATGGAAAAACTAGGGAAAAACTCTTTGAGCCTTACTCGTGAAGAAGTTGTACGTGTTAACGAATTATCAAAAAAAGGTAAGAAACCTAGGTTTAATTAGTTCTTGAGTGTGAAGCGAAGTTAATTAGAAAAATTCGCCATTGATATTCTCATTAGCGAATAGTAAAAATTACATTCATAGTTTTTATATTGATAGAGAATCCCCATTTAAATAACTCCTCATAATTGCATCACCAACAAATGATAATGAAACATGATTGTGTTTAAATATTTTGTTATACAAATTTAAGCATTCAAAATATTTTACTGAATTTTTTTCAACAATTTCTTTTAAGTAAGTGTCTTTAATTTTTTTTCCATTTATCAATATTCCATTACCTAATTTACTATGCAAAATATCAAAACTTGAATAAGAAAAAGGCATATTATCATAATTAAAGATACCTAATGACTCTAAATATTTTGAATCTGAATATTCAAGTTCTAAACATCTATCAAACTTAGAATAAAAATTACAAAACAACTTATCTATCTTTTTGATAATATCTATTAAAAAAGAATCATCGACATCTAATGCTCCATGCCCTAAAGAAATATGGGGCAAGCTATTATTGACTAGACCAACGAAAAAAATTAAATGCAGATGTTTTATAGTGATTTTATCCAGTACATTTATAGCTTGATTACAAATTAAATTTTGAAAATCATTAGTATCTTCAGCCATTTTGGCTTGGATCAGATTTATTAGCAATTCTGGTTTAATTTTTTCTCCGTGCCTAGCAACTAGCTGCAATGACTGATTTAAGCAAAACTGCATATCAGGATCTGCTAACTTTTCTAATAAAACCCCCTCAATATTTTGACTCAAGCTTGCTTGTAAAGCTGTAGAAAAGCTATTCACATTCTCAAGAGCAACTCTTGCAGCTTCTTCCCTTAAACGTGGAAAATTTAAATCATAAATTTGGCGACAAATTGGAATAATATCTGCTATTTGAACTCCGTTATTAATTATTACATCCTTTATTTGGTCTGCCTGTAAAGCAATAGAACCATCAGCTACAGCTTGTTCTTGTTTATTTGGCATTATTTTGTTCCACATTTCCATTCCCTTTATTAATCACTACTCCCTGAATAACATCAGCTTGCAGTCCTATAGAGTCATCATAAACTTCCTGTTTGTTTTTTATAGAGATAAGGGGTGATGTATTATCTAATTTTTTAGGAATCTTAAAACTTGATAAAAACACTATAAATGCAGCTAAAAAAGCGCCCCACGAATCAAAACCAGGCTTTAACATTGCCCATAATAATGTAACAATAGAACATAAGACTGCCAATATAATAATTGTCGCTCTCAACATACCACCCTCATCCAATTACTTCGACTAAATTGAAAATTTTTAGTTTTATTAAAATATCAAAACATATTAAATTTT
>NZ_DJLC01000243.1:0-46680 GCF_002434875.1 Acinetobacter sp. UBA6526
TTTAGATATACACATTAGTTTGCATATACTGGGAATTTTGCACAAACAGCTTCAACTTTTGCTTTCACATCAGCGATAACTTTTTCCTCACCTTTGCTGTCGATCACATCAGCGATCCAACCAGCAAGTTCGCGAACTTCCGCTTCACCGAAACCACGTGTTGTAACTGCTGGCGTACCAATACGGATACCAGAAGTGACAAATGGTGAACGTGGATCATTTGGAACCGCGTTTTTGTTTACAGTGATATGTGCAGCACCTAACCAAGCATCAGCATCTTTACCCGTTACGTCTTGCTTAATTAAAGACAATAAGAATAAATGGTTTTCTGTACCACCAGAAACAACATCATAACCACGCGAAATTAATACTTCAGCCATTGCTTGAGCATTTTTCACAACTTGTTGTTGGTAAGTTTTGAATTCATCAGACATCGCCTCTTTGAAGCAAATTGCTTTAGCAGCAATTGCATGCATCAAAGGACCGCCTTGGTTACCAGGGAATACAGCTGATTGAAGTTTTTTCTCGATTTCTTCGTTTGCTTTCGCAAGGATTAAACCAGAACGAGGACCACGAAGTGTTTTATGAGTCGTCGTTGTTGTTACATCAGCAATTTGAACTGGGTTAGGATAAACACCAGCAGCAACCAAGCCTGCAACGTGAGCCATATCAACAAAAAGATAAGCACCTACTTTATCCGCGATGTCACGGAAACGCTGCCAATCAACAACTTGGCTATAAGCAGAGAAACCAGCAACGATCATGCGTGGCTTATGTTCTAAAGCTAAACGTTCTACTTCTTCATAATCGATTTCGCCAGTTTCAGGGTTTAAGCCATACTGAATCGCATTATAAGTTTTACCAGAAAAACTTACTTTAGCACCGTGCGTCAAGTGACCACCGTGAGCTAAGCTCATACCCAAAACTGTATCGCCTGGGTTGAGAAGCGCTAAATAAACAGCAGAGTTTGCTTGTGAACCTGCATGTGGTTGAACGTTTGCATAGTCAGCACCAAACAACGCTTTTGCACGATCAATGGCAAGTTGTTCGATGACATCAACATATTCACAACCGCCGTAATAGCGTTTGCCAGGATAACCTTCTGCATATTTATTCGTAAGTTTTGAGCCTTGAGCTTCCATTACAGCTTTAGAGCAATAGTTTTCAGAAGCAATTAACTCGATGTGAGCTTCTTGGCGTTCACCTTCAGAAGCGATCGCTTGAGCTAATTCTGGATCAAATTCAGCAATAGAGATATTGGCAAACATTAGCGGAGGGTCCTATAAATTAGGGCTTTTAAGCCGTGCTAAAGATTGGTCCGAATTATAGCATGAAGTTTGCTGTTACAGAGCTTGATATTTATTTAATTATTGGTGAATTTTATTCATGCATGGCTATTTATTTCTTTTTTGAGAAACCAATTATTTCTTTTTTATACAATTCTATTTTTTAATTATTGAATCATTAAAGCCCAGTTATCTAAGACAATAGAAAACTGGGCTTCCCCTACCATGAAAATTATTAGTTCATTGGTGGCATAGCTGTTTTCACATCATTCACGATGTTTTGAATATTTAGGGCATAAGCTGTACCGTGATCCCAATCAGCGTTCGTTATATATTGCACCTGAGAACCCTTCAGCGTTGCAGCTGAAACTAGCGCATTTGTCGCAACCATCGGCACAGTTGTATCTTTAGCACCTTGATAGATCGTAACAGGTTGATCTAACTTAACCTGTGCAGGTTGCGAATCGCTCTCCAAGAAAGTTTTCACCAACGGTAATAACATGAAATTTTCTTGTGTCCGCGGGTAGTTTGTTAAATTACCATTTTGACCTGCATAGGTTTGCATCGCAGCAGCAAATTTACCTCCCAGAACATCATAACAATCTGACTCTGCATTGCTCGCAATTAAATCTGTTGGTGATTTAAAGACATTTGAATAGTTAAATGTTGGTTGAAGATTTCTCAAACCAGCTGTAATCAAAGCTGTAAAAGTATCCAATTGTGCATAAACAGGTATTTGCTGAGCAACTGGTGCATCTTTAACAGATAACTCTCCACCATATAAAATCGTACCTAAATTTGATGCTGGAGCGACAGCAACAGTCCCCTTATAGTCCAACTTTGCACGACTTGCATATTGAGCCGCACCTAGCGCTGCTTGACCACCTTGAGAATGACCTACAGCCATCCATTGACGTGATATAACTTTCCCTTGTCCTGCTAAATAAGAACGTGCTGCAACTACCGCATCAGTAATAGAATATGCTTCGCTTTTCACATTTAAGAATGGATGTAATTCTCGTCCGCTTGGCTCACCCAAACCTTCATAGTCTGGTGCAACAACTACATAACCCTCTGCAAGAAATTGACTAATCATTGCTTTAATATATGGATTTGTTTCGTTACGACTGGGTGCGCACTGATCTGCTACACCAGTTGTACCATGTGCCCACGCAACAATTTTCCATCCTCCAGCTGGCATAGGACCACCAGGAACAAATACTAAGCTCGTAGCCGTTGTTACTTTTCCATCCTGTCCTAACATTTTATAAGTCATGACTGAACTTTCAGAAGCAACTGCACTGAAATCCGACTTTACATAAGGGACAGGAATACCAACGACTGGATCAGCAATATTATTTTCAGGTACATCAGGTTTTGAAGAATAATAGTATGTATCACCATCACCACCACATGCTGTAAGCAATAAGCTAGAACTCAGCATAACCGCCGTAAGTAATTTCATCTTCATGAAGTTTTTCCTTAACTCTTTTATTTATTGTTTTCCTTAGGTCTGAATTTCTAAGGCATTAACCTTTATAAGAATTACGCCCAATATTGCTTTGATTCAAGTACTTTTTTCATTTTCATCATTTTTTGACTTTTATTTAGGCAGAAAGCACACTAGAACATATAAAATATCGTTATGCCTTCCCTTAGTGATTGTCTTATGTAAATTTCTTGTAAGATAATAAAATTCTAAATTCAACTCGAGCCATTTTTTATGCAAGCCATTATTTTAGATACAGAAACACATACATTAAATGGTTTGCCTATTGAAATTGCTTACGCGCCCATTGAAATTCAAGCTGGCAAATTAAGTTTAGATAAGTCACAAATCTTTGACCAACTCTACCAAGTTGGACAACCGATCTCATTTGCTGCAATGGCGGTACATCACATTTTAGAATCTGATTTAATCGATCAGCCCTTTTATAATGAATTTCAACTTCCACCAGAAACTCAATATATTATTGGCCATAACGTTGATTATGATATTGCTGCTATTGCTAGATGTGGGGTAGATACTTCAGCTCTAAAACCTATTTGTACTTTGGCTTTGGCTCGTCGCGTATGGGAAAATGCAGAAGCTCATAACATTTCGGCTTTGATTTATTTAATTTCAAAAGGCAGTGACAAAGCGCGGGAAATGTTAAAAGGTGCACATCGTGCGGATGCTGACATTATTTTAACGGCCAATATTTTGATGCATATCATTCATCAATTAGATATCCAAAATATAGAAGAACTCTATATTGCTTCAGAAGAAGCGCGTGTTCCTAAAAGTATTACTTTTGGAAAACATAAAGGTACAGCTATTCAAGACCTCCCTGCCGATTACATTCAATGGCTTTTACGCCAAGAAGATCTTGATCCCTATTTACGTAAAGCTCTTGAAGCAAAATTGATTAAATAACCCCTGCTCATAGAACATTTGGAACTGTTTTCCAAACAATCTATTCAAGACAATGATATTTAATAATTTGTTAACATTATTGTCATTTTTTAACCTTATCTTAATCTCCATCTAAATCTTGGTTGGGGGAGATTAAGAAATGTCACATTTTTTCAAAACAGAACTCGGGCAAAGTGCCTTGCAACAACGCAATATTGCTTTGACAGCACGTCAACGCCGTTTATTACTTTTGATAGACCATGATGATTTCAAAGATCTTGATAAAGACTACAAAGAAAGAATTGCACCCTCTGAGTTAGTAAAACAACTCATTGACATGGGACTTTTAGCTGAGCAAGAGACTCGTTCAAATAAAGTTGAAGCTAAAGAAAACGACTCATTCATACAAGAAGAAATTGTCAAAGCTGAAAATACTGAGGCCATTCATAAAGAACAGACAAAAGAAATTTCAGAAGTTAAAACACCTGCTTCTGAAACCATTGAATTAGAAAAATTACCTTTTATCGAAATTCAGCAAGTTATGATTCAAACACTAACAACGTTTTGTGGACTAATGGCACGTCCGCTAATACAAAAAATTCAGTCCATAAAAACCGTACAGCAATTAAAAGCATGTCAAATGCAGTGGATTACTTCTTTGCAAGAATCTCGTATTCCACCCGCACAACTGAATCAGACTCTTAAACTCATTAATTATTCAGTTCAGCATTTATGATTGAGATATTGTTAAACATCTCGATAAGTTGAGAATAAAATTGATGTTTTAATAAACAAGAAGCATCTTTGTTTCATGCTATATATTTACCTGCATGTATTTTTTGCCTATGATGTGGCACGCATGCGCTCATAGCTCAACTGGATAGAGTACAGGTCTCCGAAGCCTGTGGCGTGGGTTCGAGTCCCGCTGAGCGCACCATTTTATGGTCTAATTCAGTATCTACATAGATATACAATACAATAAATTAATATAAATCAATATTTTAATTAATATAAAAGTTAATAACTGTCTCTATTGATCTACCAAAATCCATGTTTCTTTACGGTAATTTATACGGTAAACTCGTTTTACCGTATAAACTAATACCGCAAAAATGCCAAAAGTTGTTGTACCACTTACAGATACCAAAATAAAAAAGACCAAAGCTGATCCTGAAAACATACAAAAGCTATCTGATGGAAAAGGCTTATTTTTAATGATTACCAAGAATGGAGAAAAATTCTGGCGTTTTGACTATGCTCGTCCTTATACAAAGAAACGTAACTCTATAAGCTTCGGTAATTACCCTATCATTGGTTTGGCAGAAGCAAGGCAACGACGTGATGACGCTCGTACATTACTTGCTCAGAACATTGATCCTCAAGTAGAGAAATTAAGAATTGAGAATGAGATTCTAAATGCAAATAAGAATATATTCTCAATTGTAGCTCTAGAATGGGCAACAAAGCAGAATTTTGCTGAAGCTACAGTTAAAGGACAACAACGTTTATTTGAAGTGATTTTCAAACATATTGGCAGGATTCCTATCCATGAACTAAAGCCAATGGATATTTTAAATATTTGTCGTATTTACGAAAAAGAAGGCAAACATGAAACAGCAAAGAAGGTAAAAACTAAATGTGGTCAAATTTTCCGTTACGCTGTCTCATTAGGCTTATGTGAACGCGATGTAACACAAGATTTAAGAGGGGTTTTAACTACACCTGAGACTAAACATATGGCAGCAATCATAGATCCAGATGAGTTTGCTAAACTTCTAAATGATCTAGATCATTATGATGGTTCAGTTATCACGCAATATGCTTTGCGTATTGCTCCTCTAGTCTTTGTTCGCCCAGGCGAATTACGCCATGCGAAATGGGCTGATATTGACTTAGGAAAAGGTCGTTGGGAATACACGCCACCTAAAACCAAGAAAAAAACAGGTGTATCACATATCGTTCCATTATCGACTCAAGTCGTTCAAATGCTGAAAGAGCTTGCCAAAATAACTCAGGCAAACAGCGAATACGTTTTCCCCTCTCTTACCACATGGCAACGCCCGATGTCTGAAAATACAGTTAATCAGGCTTTACGTCGCTTAGGCTATACATCAGAGGAAGCATGTGGGCACGGTTTTCGAGCTTCTGCTAGAACTATTTTAGAAGAAGTACTTGAATACCCTGTTGAATGGATTGAGCAACAACTAGCTCATAAAGTCAGAGATATGCATGGAACAGCTTACAATCGTACTAAGCACTTAGACAAACGTACTGAAATGATGCAAGCTTGGGCGGATTATTGTGAAAATATTAAACTGCTTCATTCAACTCTTTAAAGAAGTATCCATCTACTTTCGTATTAAGTTAAACTAACATCCATAAGATTAAAATTACTTAACCATCAATCTATTAAAGAAATTTGATAAACTATACTTCACTACAACAAGGTAAGTAAATGCTTCAACTAGACTAGAGATAATATTCATCACAGCGTAGATAATTTAGAAAAAAGAAAAATTACTTTCTAGTAGTTTTTCCCTTATTAATTGATAAGATAGCTAAAAAATTTCGGTAGATAAATTATGAAAATTAACTCCATCGAACTAACAGATGTAGGTGGAATACCCCATCTAAATTTGGAATTTTTGAATACACAGATGAACATTATTTGTGGTGAAAATGGTGTAGGCAAGACAACCTTATTGGATAGTATTGGACATATTTTTACAAATCAATATTCACATATTCTCAAAAAAAACATTAATTCGAATAGGGCTACAATTAATGGGAATGTAACCGATGATAGAGGGAATAAACTTAACCCTATATTACTTTTTAATCAATCCAGACCAGATCAAGGGAGTCCTATGAATGGATTAGGACATTTATCCTTTAAATTAATATCCTTAAAGGTTGATCGTACATTTTCTTATCAAAAGTTAGATGCTATAACTAAAGATCAGACTAAACAAGAAGATCATGCTTCCCATCAATCAATTAATGGAATTGATTATAGAGATATTAAAAGTTGGTTTTTACATAGGCATTTATACTCAGCTCATCCAGAAGCATTAAAAAAAGAGCAATTAGAAAATTTTGCACTTGCAAAAAGATGTTTTTCTATTCTAAATCCAGCTTTTAATTTTAGTAGGGTTGATGCAAATGATAATGAAATCATGTTAAATACTCCGAGTGGAGAGATCTATTATGAGTATTTATCATCGGGTTTTAAATCTACAATATCGATTGTATTTGGAATAATAAAAGAAATTGAGTTGCGATTTAAATCACCATATATGCTAGCACATGAATTTGATGGAATTATTTTAGTTGATGAAATTGAATTACATCTTCATCCAGAATGGCAAGGTAGAATTTGTTCTGTTTTAAAAGAAGTTTTTCCAAGAGCGCAATTTTTTATTTCCACACATAGCCCACATGTTGTACAAACTGCTTTACGTGGTGAAGTTATCGCCTTGGAGCGCAATGAAACTGGCGTGTCAAAACGCGAATTGCCAACATCTGAATATGGCTATCAAGGTTGGACTATTGAGGAAATTCTAGAAGATATAATGGGAATGCCAGATCTTCGAACACAGAAATATAATGAGATTAAAAAAAGATTTGAAGATGCTTTGGATGAGATGAATAAAGTTGAAGCACAAAATGCATATAATGAATTGAATAAGATGTTACATCCTGATTATCCATTACGTCCTGTTTTCCAAATGCAGCTTGACAGTCTTGGGGAATAATCCATGATTAAGCTGGAAAGAAAAGAGAAGCCTGAATACTTAAGTAATGAAAAAGTAGCTGAACTAACTGAACGATTTAAGATAAACAAAAAAGATACTGTTTGGAAACATACTGACATCCATAGTGCCCTGCTTTTATCTAGTTCATCTAAATGTGCATTTTGTGAAGCACAATTACAAACTGGTACAGCTTACATGGAAATTGAGCATTTTAAAGATAAGGATACATACCCAGAGCATGTAGTTGATTGGGAAAACCTTTTACCATCTTGTAAGCGTTGCAATACTACGAAAGGAACTCATGATGTAGTTACTGAACCAATTATTAATCCTTTTGATACCGATCCCAAAGAACATTTAACTCAAGCTGTATGTAGGATTTATTTTAAGACACAACTTGGAGAGTCAACGAGGGATGTATTAAATCTTAATGATGATCGTTTATTGCGCCTCCGATTTGAGACTTGGAACTATGTTATCAATCAGGTTGAAAGTATCTATTATGATATGGAGAGAAAAACTACTTTAAATAGACGAGAAAGGAATAAACTTGCAAATTTATTAACTTCTTGCCAATCTGATCGTGCATTTTCGGGATTTGCATCTACAGCATTGCATCAATCGGTTGAATATACAAAGATTATTGCGTTACTAAAAAACCATAACCTGTGGGATGATCATTTAGAGTTATTGCACACTAGCTCATTAAACCTTATCCTAGATTGTCGCACATAAACTAAAGTCCGGAATGGGGCTTTTATGATCTAGGCGGTATAACTATTATATCACTACACCACAGATTGTTATTAACAGCTTAAACGATGACTTAGAAAACAAATTTTGCATTCTATTAGGTTCATGTACTAGTTCAATCCTAGTCTGACAGTCAGCATTTTTCAATGTATCTATCAGGCTAAATTGAGGTAAGCAACTTTCGCAAATCAACAACTGCTTGTTTTTTCGTAAGATCAAGTACAGACTTAGGAAAAAGTATCATATAGCTCTTTGCTTCTGTTGGTTGACCTGCTAATTGAGGGTGTAAAGACTTTTTGCATAATTCAGAAGTTTCAGGAATTCTTTGCCTTAAAATATCTAGCAGCATACCCTCTAAACATAAAGGCTCAGATAGTAAAATAATAATATTATTTCTCTTAGCTAAACTAATATCTTGCTGCTTTATAGCAACGTCACTATCCATAAAAATGTATTTTTTATCATAGGCAGCATGACTGGTCTTTTTAATTGCTGTCTTAATTACATCGTGAGGTGAACCACCATCTGCTGAATTAATCGTAACTTTTTGACCAGAATCCCGATGGTCATAAAGACTTTTCATGTGATCTAAAAAGGCTTTATCGTGCGCTCCCTCTGCAACAATGATGAGTGTTGTTTTTTTAATGTGACGAGTTCTAGCCATAATGCATAACCTCACACATTTGGAACAGCATCAAATGCGCCAGCCATGTACTTCGCATATAAATTATCATCTGCCCTGACACCAACTACATCATCTAAACGCCAAGCTTCTGATTCTTGATTTTCTTTCTGCACAAGATAAATTTGATGCTTCTGAAGTATGTTAAATACCTCAGGTGTGTGACAGCTAAAAATAAGTTGTGCTTGATAAGGATTTGTTTGTTCAAATTTAAATAAATCAATTAAATGAGGTAAAAGATGTGGATGCAAGTCGTTATCAATTTCATCAATAATTGCTAAACCACCTTTCTGTAAAATTGGCAAAATTATACTTAACAAAATAAAAGCAGAGCGAGTGCCATTAGATTCATTAATGAACCAGAATTTTAATTCTTCATTGCCATATTGATGTATTGCTACTGGCATTAAAACTTCTTTAGCTTGTTGATCTAAATCAAATGAAACAACCTGCTCAAATTTTAACTTTGAAATTCCAATATCGAACTTACACAGTAAATTTTCTACTTGATTTTTAAGAATTTCATTATCATTAAACAACTCAGCAGCTTCAATTAAAGCCTCGCTAGAGTGTTCCTCTCGTCCCGTTGGATGAACATTAAAAGCAAAACTGCTAAAGAAATGAACAACTTTTTTAGCTACCGGACTGTCTAACAAGTTAGCATAAGCAATCAAAGAAACATTTGTATTAGCATCATCAGCTAATGAGGGTGAAAGGAAATGACGGTGTTTATAACTTACAATTTCTTCATCATTTATTCTCTCAAAAATATAACTAAAACTACGACTAGTTTTCTGATACAAAGCTTCCCGATAAACTTTCTTTGTTGTAACACTTAACTCGTAACGATACTCGTCATATAAATCATCCTCGTTTTTTAATAAAAATCCAACTTCAAAATTTGATATCTTTTCTTCAGTACCTTTGAATGGAGAAAATAAAATAGCATCATTAGATTCTAGTCGTTTCGCAGAACGTGCAATAAACCAACTTAAAAAAGGTAAAACTTTTAAAAACTGAGTCTTACCAGAGCCATTTGCTCCCAAAACCCCAGTTACTTTATTTAACCGAAACTTATCATAGGTAGTTTTCAAATTAATATCATATAAAGACTCAGCTGGCTGTTTGCCAACTTTAAAAGACCACTCTCCCTCTCCTGCAAAGGAGAAGAAATTATTAAAACGAATATAGAGCAGCATAGAAACGCCTATTCAACAAAATTTTGTTAAGTTCTTTACAATATAGCACATAGAGTATACTTTCCTAGCTCAATTAACTACTGCAATCAATTTATCACCCAAATACAACACATTTTTTATCAAAAAAATAAGGAGGCTCTCGCCTCCCACTTATTTTCGACTAGCTAACTTAGTCTCAATCCATTGATTGATTTCTAAAGCTGACCAAGCGACACGATTGACAGATAACTTTATCGGTTTAGGAAAAGTCACATCATAGCGTGGCGATTTCTGATTCATCATTAAATATATAGTTGGTCGACTTAACCCCGTAATTTCACAAACTTGTGAGATTTTAAGCAATTGATTCATCTGAAAAGTTTGACCTGTGAACGCATTCATGATGTTTTTCTCCCAATCAATGATGCGAGCGCAATTTCGCTCAAATAATAGAGCTCGCTGTAAGAAAAAACGTCCTGCTTCCACCCAATCAATTCAAAGCCTGAACTGACTGCTGCAACCCTTTCTGAATATCCTGAACATGAGTCAAATCATGGGACTGCTGATGCTGTTCTGATTTAGATTCATCCGTGTAAAACTCCTCAACAATATCCAGACCCTCTTCACTTCCCACTTCAAAGCTGGCATTACTGTAACTCTGCCGTGCTACATGATATAAAGCCTCCTGATAAAACCCTGCTGCCTTACTCTATTCATCCATCAGCTTGGCTGAAGTAATTGATTCCTGCAAATTCACACCATCACGTAAAGTTAAGTGCACATACTAGATTGGGATACGGTAGCTTTAGTTGATAATTACGCCTCAGTAAGAAAAATCGCAATAAATAGTTGGTATAAGATTAAACCACCAAAAGTAATATGAATAAGTTTAGCTTATTAAATTTAGTTCATAATTATTATAGGAAATAAAAGTTGTAGGGTAGCTAACTACCCTACGACACTTAAATATTAATAGATGATGGACTGATTCATTGTTAAATCTGCTATAGACAATGAGTCAGCTTGGTTAGTAAAAATTAGAAGATCTTTCGAAAGTTCGGTTGGCTGATTACGAGCACTCAATGTATTAGTTTTTGCATTAGCATCATAAATAATCTCGATATAATCGGAAAGATTAGAGCTGTTTGCATGATTATCTAATATTTGAGACAAATCAATTTGATCTTCTGTCATATCAAAATCAGTCACAAAGTCGACAGGAGTTTCACCTGAAGCATTGAGCAACAATTCAAGAATATCATTGCCCTCATTTAGGACAAATAATTCACTCACAGCTGCATCACTGCTCAGAATATTGTTACCTGAATCACCCATTACAATACTGGTGACTTCGTCCTCAGCATTAACAGGACGGTCCACACCAAACACCTGATAAATCTGCTGTGAGGAAATACTGCCCCCTGTTTCGAAATTAAAAGATTCGACCTCATGCGCACCACCAAGGAAGAAGTCTTTTACCGTAATCTTGTCACTATTACTACCATTCACCTTAAGGATCAGGTCATCGCCTGATTTAGTTAAATAGTTACCCACCTGACTAAAGGCAATATCATTGCCAAAAAGCACCTGATCTGTACCCAGCTTTTCATCAATGACCATCACACCTGAACTATAGTTATAGATCGTGTTAAAGGCATCTGAATCTATATTTTCAGGTGGAATGTTTGCTGGCGCACTTTGCTGTGGCATGGTGATTCCAAATGCCCCAAAAATCTGCTCAGCAGTAATTTGTCCTCCAGTCTCAAACTGGAATGTCTCAACCAAATACTCACCAGCCAAGAAGAAATTTTTTACTGTGACTTTATTGGTGTTACTACCGTTCACTTTCAAAATCAGGTCATCACCTGATTTAGTCAAATAACTTCCCACCTGATTTAAAGTAATACCATTTTTAAAGATGACTTTATCATTGCCTGATTGTTCTGTGATAGTTAACGCACCAGAAGTGTAATTATAAGTCGTATCTCCAACAACTTCACTTGATCCTTGATTACCTGAACCACCAGTAGATGGAAGAGTGAGACCAAATGCATCAAAGATTTGCTGTGCAGTAAGCGCTCCACCCGTCTCAAACTCAAAGTTCTCAACTAAAGAATTTCCTGCGAGAAAGAAGTTCTTTACTGTGACTTTATTAGTATTACTACCATTGATCTTAAGAACTAAATCATCACCCGATTTACTCAGATAATTTCCAACTTGACTAAAAGTAATCCCATTTTTAAAGATGACTTTGTCAGTGCCAGATTGTTCATTGATCGTCAATTCTCCGGCTGTATAACTATAAATAGTATCCCCGACAGGATTAGCTGGTTGAGTACCACCACCAGTTGTTGGAATGGTTAAGCCAAATGCACCAAAAATTTGTTCCGCTGTCAGTTGGCCACCTGTTTCAAAGTCAATCGTTTCAACTAAATTGTTACCCGCAAGAAAGTAGTTTTTCAATGTAACTTGATTAGCTGAGCTGCCATTTACTTTCAAGATGAGATCATTCCCAGATTTCATTAGCCCAGATCCAACCTGATTGAAGGTAATTCCATTACTAAAACGTAATACGTCTATACCACCAACTTCTTGTAGAACATCTTTCCCCCCTGTGTAGAAGAAAATATTATCCTCATCACCACCAATCAATGAATCATTTCCCAATGTGTCATAAATTGCCCCAGGAATAGGTGTATTTGCAGATGGCTGAATATTTATATTCACGCCGACCCCTGTACCTACCCCATAGAGGTCAGTCCCCCACAAATAGAAATTTAATTGCCCAACATCAACTCCTTCAGGTGGACTGACAGTAATAGTTAAAGTCAGTGGGTCAAAGATGATCCATTCAGGAATATCTTGATAGTCACCACTGGCATCTTGAGTTTGTAGAGTCAGTTTAAAGCTGAGTTGGTCATCCGCATCTGGATCGGTAATAATATTACTAAAAGTATACTGGAGGACTTCTTCAATTTTTACATTTAGAGTTGAAGGATACTGTTGAATAACAGGTGCTTGGTTATTCTCAGCTCGAAGTAGAAGTGAGTCAATTTCACTTGTTGTCCATATCTCCCCTGAATCAAATACGATTTGATCAAATTTATTGCTAAATGTAGTATTTTCACTATCTTGATAATCAGCTAAGTTATAATTTGACAACCATATTTTATCAGTACTATTTCTAAATCCAATTAGAACACTTTCACCGAATTTTTGAGCATATAAGCTATTAGCCTCATGACCCTCAATTTTCAAAATATTTACAGCAGATAACTCATCCTCGAAACTAAAAGTATCCGTTCCTCCGCCCTTTTTGTAGATATAAGTATCATCTCCAGCAAGACCGTTAATAAAATTATCTTGCTCATTTCCTGTAATGATATTATCTAACTCGTTACCAAAAGCTACTTTGGCATCACCTTTTAAGATTACATTTTCTACATTAGATTGTAGGTTATGGTAATTCCCTGTATCGAACCAGTTTCCATTTGAATCTTGCGAATAAAATCTTTTATCATCCCATTGCTCAATAGTATCTATGCCACCACTATCACCAAAAACATAGCCAGCAGGGTTTAAAATACCTTCTACAACTTGATCACCTCGAATTAAAGTCGTAGTTCCATCAGAATTTGTTATGAGCTTGTCGTACTGGTTCACAACATAATAGTCGTCACCAGCGCCACCACTCATGATATCGGCACCACCTTTGCCATCTAGATAGTTATTTCCAGAATTTCCATAAAGCCCATTTTCTTTAGCATCACCGATAGCATTAAAGTCTCCACTTCCTTTTAAATGAATTTCCTCAAGATTAGTCCCCTCAAGATCAAAATTATTCTCGATGAAAATAGCATCATAACCCTCATCTTCATTTTCAATGATTGTGTCGGTTCCATTAACATCATAAGAGTCATCCCCTAATCCACCGATCAATATATTGGCTCCCTCATCACCTTGAAGCCAGTCTCTACCATTGCCACCAATAATTAGGTCATCACCCGCACCACCAAATAAAGTATCGTCGCCTTCACCACCATGTATTTCATCATTACCTGCTAAACCAAATATAAAATCATCGCCAAACCCGCCTTGTATATGATCTATTTCGTTCCCACCATGAAGTCGATCATCCCCTAAGCCGCCATCAATTAAATTTTGTGCGACTAGATTTCCACGAACTTCATCATTTCCATCGTAAGCATTAATAATATTTAGTCGATTATTTAATGTACCAACAATAACCTCACTGTTATCACTACCTTCAAAGGTAACTCTAGACATCAGATCACTATTGTTCCATATCGCTTGATCAGCAAACTGTATCTTTAAAGCTGAATTTTGAGAGTTCAGAATATAGTTTTTTAATACAATTGTGTCAGTTAAGCCATATTGAATAATGAGATCACTATCTTGGAAAGTAATATTGGAAATATCTGAAGTATATATATTTTGAAAAACTACTTTATTTTCTTCTAAAGAATAGTCAAGTTCATGAATCTCATCAATACCATCACCTAACTCAAAGTGATATGTATCGTTGCCACTGCCTCCATACAGTCGATCACTACCTTTTTTCCCAATTAATGTATCATTCCCATCAAAACCATAAATTTGGTTTCCTAAATCATTACCTGTAAGTAGATCTACACCTCTCCAGCCATTAATATATAACTCATCTGAAGAATCACTAATGTTTTGAAGGGGAGATTCAAGTATTGTAGTTAAAGAAAAAACTTGATCCTTGAACCTAAAAGAAATATTTTTTATTGAAGTAGAATCCAATGCCCCTAGCAGGGTTACTTCATCAGTTCCATATTTAATTACTAAATTATGACCTTGTTGAAAGAATGTAGCTTCAGTAGAAATAACATCAGTAAACGCAATTTTATCAGTACCAGTAGAGAGATTTTCATAATTGACAAAATCTTTACCTGCACCTTTAAATAGAATATAGGTATTGTTACCTTCACCACCATTTAAAAAGTCATTATTTTTTCCCGAAACTATAATATCATTACCACTGTCACCATTAACAGTTATACCAATATCGGTATCAATAATTACAATATCATCTCCACTTCCCGCATCGAAGATCGTATTTGCTGAATTACCAATTACACTAAAATCATTTCCATTCGTTCCATTAGTTGAAGGAGTATCTACATCAGCAAAAACTTGATCGATTAATAACTTTAAAGCTGGATCATTTGAAAAATCATCTCTCCACTGCTGGAGCAAAACAAAACCTTTCTCCCAACCAGCAATATCTAAAAAATTTCCATTAATTTCTAATAAATCTTTCAAATCTTCAATAGCGGCTAAAGGTGATAAGATAATTTTCTGCGAAAAAATTTGTTCTAAGTTAGAAAAATCAAAATAGACTTCATCCTCCTCTAACCCTAAGTACATATCTACAGAATCTAAATAAGGCTTTAGAATAGTTTGATTCAACAAGTCAGAAAATATAGATTCCTTAACAAAATCATAAATTTGCTCGACGCTAGATATTTGATCAGCAAGATATTGATTTAATTGGGTTGTAGGTTCCCTACCTAAAAATGCATCAACGAATCTAACCTTCGCTGTAAGATTAGCATCTGCAATTTCTGGTGGAGGTGGTGGTGTAGTTAAATAGGTTGGAACAGGATCACCTCTCCGTACATAAATTACATTTTCTGAGTTTGATGATTGATACCACTCTACATTTATTAACCGGATAATTTCAATAGGATCATTTGAATAAGCAGGATCAGACTTAGCCCAAGATTTAACTAAGCTGTCGAGTAACTCTTTTTGCTGAGATCTTGTAGTAGCATTAACATATTGTGATAATAAATTTTTAAATTCTGTAGATTGCATAGCAACCTGATGCAGATCTTGCAGTCGACCATAACCTTTTAATTGAGGGAGAACAGAGACATCTTGTGTAACCTCAACTTGGCTAGTAAATTTACTATAGATATCCTGATTTTCGAAATTAACATCAGCCATTTTCCCAAGGGAGCCATCTGCTTTAGTATATGAACCTGTTTCAGCTAAATAACCACCTTCTACTTGCTCATTTTTTATTTCATTAATATTTACGTTTAGACTCTGTATACCCACGTCATTTAAAGAAAAAAGCTCTGAAGCTTGACTGACACCATCTCCATTTATGTCTTTCCAAATTTTTAACTCATTAAAACTTGCGTCATTACTATCAACTTTTCCATCCCCATTACTATCTAAATCAGACAATGCTGCAAAACCATTTTTGGCATTTGTACCATTCGCTAATTTTGTACTGTCGCCAAATAGTTCAGCACCTGAGTTTATGGTTCCATCACTGTTTATATCTCTAACTAGAAGACCATCTTCAGGTGAAACCCACCCCGTAGCTGTTTTAATCCCATCATTATCCCCATCAAAAACAGCTCCTTGAAATTTATTTGCTGCAATTGTTCCTATCTCGCCATCCCCATTCAAATCTAGGATTAAAGGATCATAGTATTCAATACGATAATCCCTAGATGGGGGATTTCCATTGTTTGGATTTGATGAATTAGGATCAGGAAATAGAGGATCAAGCCATTGGGGATTCTCTTGTATTAAATCAATTATTTCATTCCAACCCTCCCCTGCATACCAAACAGCTCCAGCAACAGCTAATCCAGTAAGAATTACAGGCGATCCAGCAGCAATAGCGGTTGCGCCGACAGCACCAGCTGCTATACCCATAGCAGTTTGAAGTGCAGCGACACCAATATCTTGAGCAACATTTTCATATTCACCTGCCATTGCATGTTTTCCTGCTTGCAATGCTGTGGTCATATTCCCTAACTTTGCATATGCTGGTACTTCAGCAGCACCAACAGCTGCCCTTAGCGTATCCCTTGCTGTATCAAAACCATCAGCTATATTTCCTACTGCATCTGGAAAATCATTGTTCTGATCTGTCATTTTTATTTAATCCTATGTAGATAATGTTTGATCTCAAATGCCCAAACTATTAATATTGTAAAACTTAGAAAAACAGCATAAAAAAAAAGCGAATATATAATCGTAGTAAAAGTTCCAGACCCATATATCCAGTAATATTTTGGTGAATCTGATGCTGAAGTAAAAAACATTTTTATAAATAGCAAAAAATATATAAAACAAAGAAACCAAGACATATTTTTGAGATATACTCCTGTTTCTTTTTCTTTCTGCTTGAAACTAACAAAATTTATTGCTTTTAACATCCGATTATGAAGCTCTCTAGAAACCCCTATAAATCTATACTTTATAAAAATATATAGACTCATAAAAATTGTCATAAATAAAAATGTATCTGTTAAAATTTTAGCTTTTTCATCCAAAAATGAAGTTTGAGACTTTATACTGATTCCAGAGTAATCATCGTATGGGATAAAGACTGATATAGATATCATAAAAGGAACAAATATCAGAAAAAAATATTTTTGTTTAAAAGGAGACAACTCTTTTAGCAAATCTAAAGCATACTTATCATTACCCATTAAAAACTCCTAGGCACGAGGTACTAATAAAATCCCTTTTTTTAAAGGTTACTCAATTTTCTACTTTTAAATTCGTTCAATCTTCGACAATGCTACCTATTTATTCTCTGTCTAAAAAAATAGCAAAAATTGAGATATAAAATTTATGTAGGTTTTTCATCTTTTAGTATTACTTTATTTTTTTTATTAATCTATACAGACAAGTATATTTATTTTGACAAATTAAACAAATTCAATATATAATGTGATTCTCATCACTTTAAAATTACAAAAAAAAGAGAGTCGAAACTCTCTTTATCTTTGTACCATTTTAGATTCAATCCATTGATTTATTTCCCTCACTGACCAACAAATGCGATTTTGTGTCATTTTAATTTTCTTTGGAAAAGTAGGATCGTAGTATGGAGATTTTTCATTCATTATTTCATAAACAGTGGAACGATTAAGACCTGTATACTCTACAACTTGTTTAATGCTAATAAGTTTATGCATCTGAAAAGTTTGACCTGTGAACGCATTCATGATGTTTTTCTCCCAATCAATGATGCGAGCGCAATTTCGCTCAAATAATAGAGATCGCTGTAAGAAAAAACGTCCTGCTTCCACCCAATCAATTCAAAGCCTGAACTGACTGCTGCAACCCTTTCTGAATATCCTGAACATGAGTCAAATCAGGATTTTGTTGAGACTGTTCTGCTTTAGATTCATCGTTATAAAACTCCTCAACAATATCCAGCCCCTCTTCACCACCAACCTCAAAACTGGCATTTCCATAACCCTGCCGTGCCACATGATCCAACGCCTCCTGATAAAACCCTGCTGCCTTGCTCTGCTCATCAATCTGTTTGGCTGAAGTAATGGCTTCACTTAAGTTCACACCATCACGTAAGGTCAAGTCCACATAATAGATCGGAGTACGATAACTTTGAGTTGTGCTTTTACCTCTTAAGGTTAATTGCAATGGCAAACACGAAAGCAAATCACCTGATGCTGCATGATAGTAACGAAGTCGAGCGGCCAAAGTACGAATACTATTAAAGCCTGTGGTTCTAAAGATGAAGGTGCCAAACTCATCTGATTCATCTAGGTTGACGTAGAGCCGTCCATAAGGCTTGCACAGCCCACCTTGTGCCAGTGGGCATAGATCAGGTGATGGGCATGGATGTTGCTCAATACCATTCTGTCCGAGTCGCTGGCAGGTTTCGCCATTGCCTGAACAGATTAAACGTCCAGTCTGGCGGTCAAATAGACTGTACTCTGCCCGTAGGTTCAATTCAGGATCATTGAAGATCATACGGACAGGAATGCTTCTTAGCTTTTGGTTTTGATTCGGCGCTTTTGCTCGAAGCTGTTCATCCAGTGGATGTTTGACCCAGCCATCCTTATTTTGGATTTGGCTAGTAATGGTAAATTGGTCATCCTTTTCAGGCAGACGTTTACCGTTCTTTTCGACAATCTTGCCGATACTGATACGACCCAACACTGGTGGAGTGATTGCTAAACCTTTAATCATGGTGATGTCCTCTATATAGATGTTGAAATGGCGTTTAAATTTGGATAAATAAATTTTGGGCATAAAAAAACCCATACTTGTTTGGGGTATGGGATCATGGTAGTTGGATAATGAATTGTGGATGTCAGTAATATCCGTTTTATCCACCATTCGGATAAATCTGAAATCTTCGTGTGCCTGCTTTGGTCTGTGGAAATTGCTGTAGATATTCAGGGTGCTGTTTAAGCAAGGATTTACTGTCTAGACTGATGGAGTCCTGTGATTTCTTCCATGTCACTGAACCACCTGTAAATACCGCTCGCTCTGCTTCTTTCATCATCATTTGTAGTTGATGTTTGAGTTCATCAAAATACTGCTGATGTTGTTCAACCTTATGTCGCTCTTCTAACAATTGGTTAAATAAATAGTTGGCTTGTTCATTTTGAGTCAGGTCTTCTACCAATAATGGAATCTGTTCAGGATAAAGTTGTTGCAAAGCTTTAGCTGTTGAATCAGAGGCATCGACACTGGGCGGAATACCTGTTTCAACACATTGCCAAAAGTGACGTTCTGCATTGATGATGTGCTGGATCACCGTTTCATTACGTGTGACCTTATAGATTTTAGTTTCATGTCCACAGATCAAGGCACAGATATGCGCTGCCTGTTTGCCTGTCACCGCCAATTGATGCTGTACCTGACACAGCACATACAGCGGTACGCCATCTCGCCACAGTTTTGCTCCATATTCCCCTACGGTTTTACATTCAAGAATTTGCACCTCTTCATTACCTACCACGGCATAATCCAAATTGGCGAGCATAAAATGCTTGTCTTCATCAGGATGTTGTAGCACTGCATTGACTCGACGAACTTTATGATTGGTGTGCATGCTGTAGTACTCAGCGACTAAAGGTTCGAGTTGTTTACCCCAATACAAGGGCGCATAGCCTGCACTTTCATCCTCGATGTTTTGTTGCATTCGCCCTGTTTTGATCATCCATAGTTCCAGCATCGACATATACGGATTCAGTCCACAGGCGGTTGCGGCATCACTGCTACCAATACCCTGCTTTCGAACTTCAAGCCATTGCTGGTAATTCATCTGCTTGGTATTGGCGAGACGTTTCGCCACAGCGGTTTTGGTTTTTCGTGGTTGCGTATTCGATCGGTCTCGTTTGGTTCGGGTTCCTACCTCAACCTGTTGAGTCAATGAGTTCTGGATGGGTAGATTCAGGTTTGGTGAATACGGCTGTAATGGTGGATGATTTAAAGTGTTTTGAATTTGAGTATGGCTATTCATTAGAAATATTCCTGTATCGGTAAAAGTGTAAAAGCTGAATTTTGGGCATAAAAAAAGCAGCATCTGAGAGTGCGGCTAAAGATGTTGCTGTGCTTGTACGGTGTTACCGTATGCTTAGGCTAATGTAGAAGGTTTAACTGAAACTGAATTTAGGCAACCATTCGAAGTGCTTGTTCTAAGCCACGTTGCTTAATGGCTGCCCCTGCTCCAAACCATGCAGAATCGAGTCGGTGATCGGTACTCATGGCTCGGCGTTCATGATCGGTGAATTCGGTGATCGAACAGAGTAATCCATAAACGGTATCTTTGGCTGAACTCAGTTCTGCCCCACGCCCATGTCCGTTAAACATGGTCATGACTTTTGACATGGCACGTCCATTCTGTTCAGTTTTATTGTCTGATCGGGATGAGTTGGCTTGATTCGTCGTCGCTGCATTGCGGTAGAACTGAATGATGCTTTCATCCTGTTCGACACTGCTTAAATTAGTATTGTTAAATACTGCGTCAAAGTAGGCAGCAGCTTCCTGCTGAGTCACCTTACGCTGGCTCAGTTGCTTCATTTCATACATGTGTTCATCCCATGCACGGACTGAAATACCAAGTTGATGTTTGACTTTATCGGCATCGAATTTGGTACTGTGAGGGACTTTGACAATACCTGTATTGGTATTCTGTCCTTTGAGGGCAATCGCCAAAGTGTTATTACATACCACTCGGATACTGGTAAATTGGGCTGTCGTGGCAAGCGTGCCATCACAAGCGGTTGCCAATAAAATATAGCCATTACTGACATCCTTACCTTTTAAGGCGGAAGTTTGCCCTGTTCGTGCCAGTGCCCAGAATTTCTTACCGCCCTTGAGCACGCCTGCGGTTTCCAGTTCAAAGCCTGATTGTTCAGTCAGATCCCGATAAAATTCTAAAATCTCTTTGGGCTGAACTTCCTGAAATCTTTGGCTGACCACAGATAAAGGAGCATGGGTATCTGAACGATACAGTACTCGCTGTTCCTCAAAAGGCATGATGATGCTCTGCCCCCGATGATTCTGAGCCATGTAACTGACATCCGAGGATTCAATCCGCCAATCCATGCCTGCCTGCTGTGCCCAGACCTCAATCGGTTGGTTTGGGGTAAGTTGATTACCTAAGCCATGCCAAGGGGTTTGTCCAGTGAATGCCATTGTTTCAACTAAATGTGCCATAAGAATAATTCCTGTATCAATTTTAAATGGGTAAAAGGGTTTGGTTTGTGAATTTTGATAAATGCTTAATTGCGTAAATTTGGGCTAAAGCTGCGGTCACAGTTGTTGCAGTAATACTGCCTGCGAGAAATGGGTTGTTGCTGTTCATCTTCAGTGATCAACATCCAGATACCACCGATCAGCACTCCAACGAGTGCGCCTGCAATCGGAGGAATATTCAGACTTTTGGAAACACTGACACCTAATGTGGCAAGTGCCATTGGTGACATCACACTATTGGAGATAGAGTTATTTGTTGAGGTACTGGGTAAATGTTGGGTTGATTCAAGCATTACCGTCTCTCTAGACTGGCAATAAGGACATGGCAAACTCATCTGAATAATTCCTGTAATAAAAAATGAGCGAAATAAAAAAAACCTGCTGAGGGAAGCAGGCAAAATGATTGCGATGTAACTGAAGCATGTATTGGTGCGGTCTCAAATGGAGACGTACCGTTCTCATTTAGATGCTATGTATTTGTATTTTTTTAGAATGCGTTTTTTATCATCAGTTTTAGGTGATTTTTGAATGATGCTTAAACAGATCAATTGACCTGTTTTTTAGCAACGATTATGATGCAAGGGCTGACCTACATTGTCAGTCGGTTTTGACAGACCGCAGATCCAGCACGATATATGAAAGTAATTTTGTATGTTGTGGGAACCCTCGCGTCCCCCTTTTTTCTATGGTAGGGCGAGAGGGGGACGCCTCGTGCGTGCTGGTTCCTTGGATCCCAGTCTGTCAACCCCCTTTCGTTCTGCCACCATAATCAATTGACAGTGATTCGGCAGAACTTCTTGTAATTCCAAGGAGTCAACCATAATGCAATTTACTGTGCTTTATTCACCTGCACTTTCTCCGCCTCTTCGGCATTTCATTCCAATTCATTTATCACATGCTTTCACTGTGCCCTGATTGATTCAAGGCATTAATTAACTACTGCATCCTTTTTGGTCAGTGGTGTTTTGTGCTGGATAAAAATCATGGAACGTGCTGTACCGCTTATTCGGATTGTCCTTATTGTGCTCTGTAACAGCCTAGCTAGAGCCTATGACAGCCAAGCAGAATGTATTTGAAATTACAGTCAATTTCATAATTCATTTTAAAAAAATTTAAAAATATTGGATGGGGAAATAATAGGATGAAATACGTTTCAATTGCGCTGCTCACCAGCCTTGCGTTGGTCGGCTGCTCAAAACCACAACAAGATGATGTACAGAAAGAAGAGCTTTCTCAAAAGATCGAAAAAATGTCATTGAATGATGCTGCCCCTGGACAGGCTGTTTCTTCTCCTTTGATTATCGCTCGAAATCAAATTACACCTCCGCTAACAAAGACTGGAGAAAACTTTCAGGAACTCATCAAAGACGAGGGTTATTTTTCCTTTTATCCGCCGTATAAAACCATCTCTGGATTACAGATGTTTGCTGAAAATTCGGATGTGGCTGACTATTGTGCAAATTGCGTACATTTCCAGTCTGTTCTCAATGATTTAAGAAATGTGCTGGCTTTAAAAAACAATCAGGTTTTAGTGATCGGTCATCCAGGTCAACAGTTTCCTGCATTCACATTTGCTTTAGGTGACGACTATTCCATACGTGCAGCGCATGATACAGCCATCAATTATATAAGATCGACAATGCAGGTCATTCCACCAAAAAAAGATCAATTTGAAAGTACCGAACAATATCAACAACGTATTCAGACACTTCAAAAAGAATTGGATACAAAAAATACCCATCTAAATTATGACTTGAAGCTTTTAGAACTCAGTTTAAATGCGACTTCTTCACAAAGTCAGTTCATGCCGAGCAGCTATACACCCAATGATCGACCAAGTGGTTCGATTGATAACTTTGTTTATTACGATGCTGACTCGAAACAATTACATTTTGAGAATATGAATTTCTCATCTGATCTTATTGTGAATTTCACTGCCCCATCTACGCCTGAGTTAGCACAAAATATCATTATGGCTGGTGGACAAAAGTATGTCGGTTATATTTTCAACTTCAATAACCATAAATTGGAATTAGATAGCTTAGTCATTTATCAAACCAATATTACTCAAGCTGATTCTGCAAATGAGCCGATCGCAATCCTTGAACCGAGTACCATGTCCTTTCAACGCAAACATTTCAACGGCATAGAAAATGCTCGATTAAAGCAATTTGATGTGTCGCTGAAAAAGCCAATTCCTTTTGATTTTAGCTTGGAAAACTACACGCCGATCGAAAAGGTATTTAAAAAGATCGATGAGTAATTCCCACTTTTATAAAAAGTAAAAAATTGATTGACCAAACCATTAAATACACAGAGTTGGGCTTTCGCCCAACCCTGTAGATCACAATATTCAATTAAATATAGGCATGTGTAATGAATTTTATTCCATCTATTGTTTTATCCAGTGTGTTGCTACTGACTTTAACCGCATGTAATTCAGGCAATGATGCACCAAAGCCCAAAGATGCCCAAACTCAAACAACTGAAAATAGTACTGCTGAAACAACTGAAATAGCCCCTCAATCCGAAGATGATTTTCCAGCCGTGGATAAATCATTTCTGGAAGATGAGCCATATAATGCTGAGGAAGTGGCTGAACCCACTGTTCAGGAACAGTTTGAAGTCCGTGTTCGTCGTGAAGAATCACAATACTCCATGACAGGCTATAGCGATTTGTTAAACATCATGTCCTTGAACGATGCTCCAACCACCATTACAGGTGTGTTAATCAACCGTGGCAATTGTAGAAGTAAAGGTACTTACGATTACCAGAATATGCGCTATGGTTCGGTAGCAAAAGTTTACTTAGGCTGTTCGGCTGAATATGTCCGTGAAGTGACCATCACGACCAGCAGTGGCTTGACCTATACCTATAATTTCTAGGCATTCGTCCATTCATGCTTCAGTGGATTAGTGGTCTAAGCGCATTGTTTTTCTTAGACCATTATTCGATGACAACTCGCTTGATTTTTCTGAACAAAATTAATTCAGCTTTAAAGGGATGCGTTCACAGTCAAAAGTTTTGCGACGAGTTCGCATCACCCTTAAATAATGATTTTTACTATTCGCATTGAAATCACTCTTGAGCAATTGCAAGGTACGTTGAATCTGCCTGTCATCCTGACAATTCACGAACCAGCCTTTCTTGGCTTGCTCCTCAATGTGGGCTTCACCATAACCATTACTGAGTTCTTCCCACTTCGCTGCCAATTTATTGGCATGGTCAGATAAAGTCGTGTCCTGTGCCTGTCCTGCATAAATGAAGTAGATCTGGAGGTAGTAACCCCGATCAGGATGATGTTTCATTTTCCAAATCACTGAATGGATGCAACGGAATAAATTGATCTCCCTTGCCCTAACCTCTCTCAACAAGGCATAGACATAACATTCAAATTCGTGAAATGCTAATGACGATACATCTTCCCTGATACCCAACCGCATTGGAAAGATCATTAAGCAGTCCTTGTTTTGTACTAAATCCAAGAAGAAACGTTCAACCTTTTTCATTTCAGATTTATTCTGCTTCTGATCGTATTGATGACCATGCTGTATCAATTCAGATTTTGACTGAATATCGGCAATCATCAACTGAATGACATGATCAGGTAGGTCTTTAATATTTTCATACAGCTTAAATTTATTGGCTTGAAACAAGGCTCGTTCAATCTGCTTAAAAATAATGATGGAATCAACATAGTCATAACCAGCAATAAAAAAACGTCTAGACTTGATGATTAAAGGAACAATTTGTTGCTTGAATTGTTCACAACTGATTTGGTCATCCACCACATCCTTGATAAATTTTTCAATTTCACAAAAGGTTTGAGCTTCGTTGTAGGTCGTCATGAGAAAACACATCCTAGGTTATTTGTTCATATCACTAGGATTGCCGTAGTTTTTTAATCGTTGTTTGATTTAAATCCACATCGCTGCAAGGTTTGGGCAACACCTCTACGCCAATGCACTTCAAATTGACCTGTCCCGAAACTACGCATATACGGTATCTTTGCTCGTAGATGCTGTGCATACTTTTCAGGATTGACCAGATACATAGCAGCATTCAAGGCATTCGTTACTTCCACGGGGTTATCGCATCGAATAGGTCCTACCCCTAAGCGATCATTCCGCATAAAGTTCTGCTTATATTCCGTAGTATTACAATTAAAATGCACACCGATATTACCCGTAATATTGTTCCACATTTGCCAAACTTGATCAGCGAGATACCAGTCATTCTGACGTTTGGATGGATCATAAATCAGCAATAAGTGGCAATGGTAGCCTTTATCTACGCCTTGCTCTAATGCCCATGCATATCCTTGTAACCCCATGAAACAACCATCTTGATTGGCTATACGATTTCTCAAAATACTCATATGCTGTTGAACATTCTCGATACCAATATAAACCTGTTGCTCTTTGAGATAACCCAAATCGACACGTACAAATAACAGTTCAGAATAATGTGTCATGAGTTTAGTCAGATACTGATACAGTGACCTTCGATTCTGCTCTTCTTGCTGAATAAAACGAGCATGCTCATTCCAATAATCATTTCGATATCGGCCAAGTACAGAGTATAGGGTTTGAACCTGTTGAATATTAAAATTCAAGATATGTGTTGCAGATTGACCATTTAGAAAATGATCAATCCAATACTTACACTGAATAAAATATTGGATGGATTTCGTGTAGTGAATCTGTGCTGAATAGAAGTACTGAAAGGCTTCATATAATGTACTGAGTGTTTGTTTGAATTGTTGTTCACCCATCTGTTCAAAACAGACATCGTAAACAAAGTCTTCAATCGCAGTACAAACACTGGATTCATTCCAAATAACTGTAGTCAAATTCATGTCGTGATACTCATCATGTTAGGATTCATATCACTGACTGATCTGTAATTTATTAATTATGTCGCATATTTATGAGCAAATAATCATTTAAGATATTGATAAGTATATAATAACTTTAATAACCTGCTAAGAGTGATGAACCATTCGACAATAGTTTGAGATGCTGACCTTACCTTTACCCAATGAAAATACTGAATCAGGATAAGCTAAAGTTAGTTTTTAGCACTTTTTTCAATATTTACCTTTGACCCCTTGATTAATACCTTCCTAATAGGGACTACTGGTCTTGGTTGGAAAATCTCATTGTAGGCTAAATATTTGATGACTGTTTGTTTGAACAGGTTTTGCTTTTTTCTGTTCTTAGCATCAAATATTACGAATTTTGAATTAAATTCTGGTTGAGATAAAAATATCTCAATCGACTTCGAACTATTGATAATATCTTGAGGCTCACAATTAATTTTAGTTTGTATGTGTTTATAAAGAAATCTATCCCAATACTCTACTATAGATTCCCCTATTTTATCGGATTGCTTAATTTTTGTTCTGGGAAAGAAAAATAATACATCAGCAAATATCCTATTTTCATAACCGATATTCCAGCTTCCTAAATATCCTACGCCCATCGAAAGCGGCTTGGATCGTTTAGCAAAACGTACAAAACTGGTAAAAAGCTTGGAAAACTCCTCTTGAAGTAAGCCACTCCTGTATTTTTCCAATCTAAATTGCACCCTATACACCACTAGATCTTGCGTAAACAGATGATCGATATAATCAGTTGCTGTTACATAACGTCTCGCACAGACTTTGTGCTGAACAATATTTGCCTCAACTTTATTAAAATTTTGAGAAACTTGATTGGTCCGTATCTGAAGCCTACCATCATGAAAAGTTTGCACTTGATATCTTTTTTTCAATGCTAGACTTTTAATATTTAACTCATCGATTTTTTGTAAATCTAAATTAAACTTACCACCATCTTGTATTTTTGAAAAAAATGATCTGATTTGTATCGCAGTACTTGTAAGGAATAGGCTCGCCATACCATCAGATGAGTAGTCGAATAATCTCTTAATTTTTTCTTGCTCATCAAGTAGACTGAAATATTGTTGGCAGGATCTAGTGATCGAATAAGTCAGCTCATCCGTAGTTAACGGATTAAACTCATTCCATTGACGTGGAAAATCAAAAAGACCTCCATTAGAAACCAATAAGTTTTCAATAAAAATCTCTAGGCGTAACCCAACCTCAGCCAAGTCTGTAAATCTTGTATCCGATTTTGCGTATTCCTTATAAACAATTTCGGTAACTTTTATTCGTTCAATTGCATCCCGACTAAGATTTTGATACTGCCAGATTTTCTGAGGATTCTTACCTTCAATAAGTTTTTGCCAAAATTCAATGTGCTGACGATATGCTTCATGAGGATCAAGATGCTCAGACCGATCTTGCTTCCAAAAGATACCATTGATTGACAAAGATTCATTTTGGCTATCTTTATAGTCCAGCTTTATAATTCTATCGATATAAGCATAGTAACCCAAAATCCAAGTTTTGAACTGCTGGATAAGTTCTTGTTGATGGGATGAAATTTTTGAGAAATCCTGCTTAGTGATTTTCTTGGATTCTGCTAACCAGTCGCTAATCTCTACGCCTGTTTCAAACTTATCTTGTATAATTTTTTCTTTTAGTTGCTCGATTTTAGCCTTTGTGCTTAGCTTTCCTTTCCCATCAAAGAATAAGATGCAATGTAAATTCAAACCATGCTGATGATCATTTTCATATTTAAAAAACCCATGTAAAAAATCAGGGAAGTCATTCAAATAATGATGAATTTTACCCGTATACCCCCAATTAATACGTCTAAAATCTTCATCAAAGTTTTCGTAATTATCTGTATGATTGTTTTTAAGTCGAATATCTAGACATAAAATTCTTATATTTTGATGATATGCAATGATTTCATCAAAGCAACTACATAGCCTATATAACTCACTTACACATATTTTATCATCAGCAACTCCATTCCAAGAAATGCTTCTTTTACTCCCCTTAATCCAATTAATTAGTTTTCTTATTTGTCTAGGAGAGAAATTTTGCTTAGGCGATTTATCCAAAAAATACGAGCTTTCACTACCTTTTATTTTTACTAAAAACTTAAATAGCCCAGAGGGAAGAATATCCTGACCTAACTTATAACCCAATCTTGGAATGAACATTGGCAAGATCTTAAGCTGATCAAAATATTGATAAGCATCCTTACCAAAATCACCATCCTCATTTCTATGATTCAGTTCGAATTCTTTTAATACCGAACTTTTTTCACCTAAAACATCCTCTATGAATTTGGAGTAATTTTCCAAGACCTCAACAGACTCCTTAAAAAAGGTCGTTCTATCCTGCTCTTCTTGTGACAATTCTGCATATGAGTGATGGGTCCGCAGTCTGAATAGCTTAAACACATCCATTTTATTGATATACATATTAAATTCAGAAAAAATAACAATAAACTATTGAATATACAATTATTAAAAATAAAAAACAATGAATTAGAATCCTATTAATCACATCATATCATCTCAAAAAATATATATTTTATTCTTACTAATTACACTTATGTCTAGTTTTTCCTTGAGTTTAAAATTCAGCAAAAAGACAATAGCACTGAACTAAAGAAAGTTTGGATTGACAGATCAAGGAATGCGGGAATTAGGCTTATAATTAGTTTTCAGTTTGACTTTTGAAACAAATCGAAGAAAAGTTCAATTCATCTTTAAGCATTAGTTACTCCAAAGATAACCAGTCCATTTAAAAATTATTTTTTGTTATAATGATTTAAATCAAGCTAATAATTATTTACCAAATTAAGGCTCCGAGAAAAGACTAGTGGATGATCATATTATTTTTACGGTAAATAATGCGGTAACAGACCATTACCGCATAAATAATTATCAAATAATTCAAATAAATAAAATTATAGTTCGAGTCCCGCTGAGCGCACCATCTTCTTATTTTACTCAATCCAATTAATGATAAAAATTATTACTTAGATCAAAAAATCCGCCTAGCAACCCAAACCTGTTTTAAGTTATTAATTTTTATGGCAATCCAAATTTAGCGAAATTGTGATACCAAAATTATTTATGAATTAATATAAAAAATTCAGCTTCCGATTAAAAATGCTTTTTGCTTAATCACATTCTTATAAAAATAACGCCAAAATGTTCATATATAATTTATCAACAATCTACCTAAGCATTTACTTTTAGATCACATGTCTAGTTTTATTTTTGACTAACCCATAAAAAAACAATAAAATCAATTAATTAATAGCACATACTCTTTTTGAAGTATTTTGATTCATTAAAAACTTATCTAGTTGATTTTAGGAGTTTTGTTTCTACTTAACTCTAGGTTTGTCATCGTTTAGATGATTTAGAAATAGATCAAGCCATGTTCTTAATTGCTTTTTCTGTTTGTCATCGTTTAGATGATTTAGAAATGCTGCTTGAGCATTTGCCCCTGCCATAGTGTGTTTGTCATCGTTTAGATGATTTAGAAAAACTATACAACCGCAGCAGGGCGCTATCAGTTGTTTGTCATCGTTTAGATGATTTAGAAATTTTTGCCAACATGTCCCACATCCCCCTTAGAGTTTTTCATCGTTTAGATGATTTAGTAAGAAATGAGTGTGATTCCATCTGTAGCCGCAGGGTTTGTCATCGTTTAGATGATTTAGAAAGTCATGAAATACAAAGTTGTATTGTCTGAAATGTTTGTCATCGTTTAGATGATTTAGAAATTGACAGGTATCACTGGCTTGGGTGTAAACCCGTTTGTCATCGTTTTGATGATTTATCTGTCTTGTCCAATATCAAATTTTTTAGCTAAGCACTTTTAAAACAAGGAGTTAGCTTTTAGCAATATTATTAAGTAACTCTGGCTCTAGCATAAAAAAATCTTTCCCAAAATTTTCTAAAGGAACTTCCGAAACATTAATTTGATATTCAATATCACCATTCAAAAAACTTTGTGATTTCTGTATAGAACGCTCCCAGCCAAACCTCTTTCCGCATTGCATCAGTAAATACTGATAGACCTTTACATTATTAATTTTTAATAAGAATGTGTTATCAGATAATTGGTGTATCGAGACATTTTCAGAATATTGCACATCAATCATGATCTACCCCCTAGAATGAATAATAAATGTTCAATATTTATCATTATAGATAATTGATGTGATTTCAATTAATTTTCCATAATTATTAATAAGTTAAACCACATTTAAAACATAAATAACCACACAAGTCTCGATCTGGCAAAAAATGTCACACTGTTGATTATTAATAATTGCTTAGGCTAAATATCTAAACTTTTCTTTCAAAGTGCTTGCCACAGATGACTATCCAGATTTGGTCAACTAAGATAAATAAAATAGATAGTTTGCCTATCTCTGTAATCGTTCTGTTTTTAACACGCCATAAACCTATTTTTCTACTTGGTTTATTTTTTTATATCACTCAAAATACCCATCATATTTAACAACGTGAGACGTTCATGACTGATGCTTTGGTATTGAGTGATTTGTCCAAAACTTATCGTAATGGTTTTCAGGCGTTAAAAGGTATCGATCTAACTGTACCTGAAGGTGAGTTTTATGCCTTATTGGGGCCCAATGGTGCAGGAAAATCGACTACGATTAGTATCATCAGTTCTTTAACTAAAAAAACATCTGGTTCAGTTGAGATTTTTGGTCATAATTTAGATACCCACCCCTCTCATGCAAAACAATGTCTTGGTGTTGTTCCTCAGGAATTTAACTTTGGTCAATTCGAAAAAACATTTGATATTTTAGTGACCCAAGCGGGATATTACGGGATTTCTAAAAAGTTAGCAGAACAACGTGCTGAACTATATTTAGAAAAATTAGGTTTATGGGATAAGCGTAATATCCAATCACGTATGTTATCTGGTGGTATGAAACGCCGCCTAATGATCGCACGTGCAATGATGCATGAACCAAAACTTCTTATTCTTGATGAGCCTACCGCTGGTGTAGATATTGAGTTACGCCGTTCAATGTGGGATTTCCTCATCGAAATGAATGAAAAAGGGACATCCATTATTCTCACAACGCATTATTTAGAAGAAGCTGAAATGCTATGTCGCCGTATTGCGATCATTGATCGTGGTGTCATCAAAGAAGACACTACCATGAAAGGCTTCCTCAATCAGCTCAATGAGGAAACATTTATATTTGACTTAGCAGAGCCGATTACATCTATCAATTTCAACATTATTGGTTTTAAATTTAATCTCATCGACCCAGTGACATTAGAAGTTACAATGGATAAGGCTCATAGCATGAATGACTTATTCTTATTACTTCAATCACAAAATATCCAAGTTAGCAGTATGCGTAATAAGTCGAACCGTTTAGAAGAATTGTTCGTAAAAATGGTTGAGAAAAATCTTGCTGGAGCAGATCAATGAACTTCAATCAATTAAAAACAGCACTGTGGACTTTGGTTGTTAAAGAAATTCGTCGCTTTATGCGAATCTGGCCTCAAACATTACTTCCACCAGCGATCACGATGAGTTTGTACTTCGTGATCTTTGGTAATTTAGTTGGTTCTCGCATCGGTGAAATGGGTGGCTTTAGCTACATGCAATTCATTGTACCTGGCTTAATTATGATGGCGGTGATTACCAATAGTTATGCTAACGTTTCTTCCAGCTTCTTTAGTGCAAAATTCCAAAAGAGCATTGAAGAGTTGATCATGAGCCCCGTACCATTGCATTTAATTCTTTGGGGTTATGTTATAGGTGGTGTTTGTCGAGGTGTGTTGGTTGGCTTAATCGTAACCATCATGAGCCTATTCTTTACTCATTTAGAAATTTACAACCTCTTTGTGACTATATATACAGTCATTATTACTTCATTATTATTTTCGCTTGGTGGCTTTATTAATGCTGTTTATGCGAAATCGTTTGATGATATTTCGATTATCCCGACATTCGTATTGACACCACTTACCTATTTAGGTGGAGTTTTTTATGCCATCAGTGCTTTAAGCCCTTTTTGGCAAAATGTCTCTTTAGTTAATCCAATTGTGTATATGGTCAATGCCTTCCGTTTCGGCATTCTAGGTCACAGTGACGTGAATGTTGCATTCTCTCTAGGTGTTGTGACCCTTTGTTGCGTTGTCCTCTATGCAATTGCATATCATTTATTAGCTCGTGGTTCAGGAATGCGTGAATGAGTGTTGAACATTCTTTATTGGGGAAAGACACCCAATACCCTACTCAATATCAGCCAGAGGTTTTATTTCCAATCGCCCGTGCAGAATCGCGCAAGCAATATGCACATATTGAGGGTATCACCCAAGGTAAAGACTGGTGGCATGTTTTTGAAATTTCATGGCTCAATCAACTTGGACTACCTCAAGTTGCGATTGGTCGGATCACACTGCCTGCAAGTTCGCCCAACTTAATCGAATCTAAATCACTTAAGCTGTATTTTAACAGTTTAAACTTCACACAATTCGAGTCAAAGCAAATATTCATCGAAACAGTTGAACGTGATTTATCAAATGCTGCCGGTGCTCAAATCAAATTAGATTTATTTCAAGTCGATGATTTAGAAATTTCTAAACCTAAAGGTATTTGTATTGATGATTTGATTCCTGAGCGTTTATCTGAGCATCCAGATTCAACATTATTACAACTTGATCAAACAACAGATGATCATGTTGAAATTGAGCTATATTCACATCTGTTAAGAAGTAACTGTCCAGTCACTGGTCAACCCGACTGGGGGACTGTTTTTATTCGTTTTCAAGGTAAAAAACCTTGTTATCGCAGCATTTTAGCTTATATTATCTCGTACCGTCAGCATAATGGTTTCCACGAACAATGCGTTGAACAAATATTCTCTGATATTTGGCAACTTTTGAAACCTGAAAAGCTTATGGTCTATGCAACTTATACTCGACGTGGTGGTTTAGATATTAATCCTTGTCGAGTATCTGATTTGTCATGGATGCCCGAGCCAATTCGCTTGGCGCGACAATAAAACGAATAAATTTGATATAGAGGACGTTCTTCAATGACCAGTTATTTCGGTATTCTTCCGTCAGCAAGTTTGAGTCAGGATATTCAACTTGCGCAAGCAAATCGTGATAGTAAAGAGCCACAATACCCTTTACGTGACAAAATTTCTCTTCAACTTACAGATGAGTTAATTGACACGATGCTCGTTCATTTGGTGCAACAATTTCCACCAAGCGAAAAACGAGATACGACTGAAGGACTTGCGATTAAAATTCGTGGCATTGTTGAAACTTTGATGAAACAGCTTTTAGGCAAAGCATCAAATGAGCAAGTTTTAGAATCATTAGCATTCATGGAAAAAAGCTTGTTCGTTGACAATGAAGGTCAGCAACGTATCGGTGCAGTTCTTCCTGATAGCCTTGTAGCAGACATGAAGAAAAGTTTTGCGGAAGTTGCAGCTGGAAATGGCAAAGAACAACGTGAAGCTTTAACAAAGCAGTTTAAAGCTTTTGCTGATGCTTTAATTCAACACTTTATGACAGACTTCAATAAAACATTGGGTCTCGGCATGGTAAAACGTGGTGTAGCAAGCGTTGCAACAAGTGGTGTTGAAACAGCTGTTCATATTGTGATTAAGAAATTAATTCCAAGCCTCAGCCAAGCTGAACTTGATGTATTCACCAAGCACTTTGATCAGTTATTGGTTCAAAAATAAGCTGTGATTTATAAAAAGGCGGTCATTGTAAAATGGTCGCCTTTTTTGTACCAATTTTTATAAGAATAAAGTCGATATAAATGTCACAATTTCTAAATTTGCATTGTCTAAATCAGCGTTTATGTTAGCATTCGCGAAGCGTTGATTGACTAGATTTAGAATCGCATGGCACCAAGTTCACAATACAAATTTTTACGTCAAGCCCCTCGTGATGGTTTAAGTACAGCCTCCCAGCCTTCCCGATGGCAACAGCTACATATTGATCCTTGGCTTTGTCTATTTTTGATTCTAAATGCAATGCTTGGTTTGACTGTTTTATACAGTGCTTCCGCCCAAGACGTTGGACTAGTCACTAAACAAGCAATTAGTTTCGCTATTGGCTTTGTCGTGATGTTCAGCTTGGCTCAGATCCCCCCAAAAGTCTATCAGGCATTTTCCCCCTACTTTTATATCTTTGGGGTTTTATCATTATTGGCTGTGATGATATTTGGTGAAGTCCGCATGGGCGCTCAACGTTGGATTGATATTCCTGGTTTTGGTAGTGTGCAACCCAGTGAATTCATGAAAATCGGTATGCCAATGATGATTGCATGGTTTCTTTCACGTAAAGCATTACCACCGAGCTTTTCTCAGGTCATCCTTTCTTTAATGCTGATTGTTGTTCCGTTTTTATTAATCGCTGAACAACCTGACTTAGGAACTTCATTACTTGTACTTGCAAGTGGAATCTTTGTCCTGTTTTTAAGTGGACTTTCATGGAAATTGATCGCTGCTGCCGCGGGCGCTGCAGGCATAATTATTCCGATCGCTTGGGAATTTTTACTACATGATTATCAACGTCAACGTGTTTTAACGCTTTTTAACCCTGAGGCGGATGCACTAGGTACAGGTTGGAATATTATCCAATCGAAAACCGCTATTGGTTCAGGTGGTTTTTCAGGCAAAGGTTTCTTAGAAGGTACGCAATCACATCTTCACTTCTTACCAGAAGGACATACCGACTTTATTATTGCAGCTTATTCTGAAGAGTTTGGCTTGATTGGTGTTACCCTACTTATTCTGCTTTATTGTGCGATTATTATTAGAACTTTCCAAATCGGTTTACAAAGCTTCCATAACTATGGTCGCTTAGTTGCGGGTGCATTTGGTTTGTCGTTTTTTGTTTATGTATTTGTAAATGCAGGTATGGTCAGTGGTATTTTACCTGTTGTAGGTGTGCCTTTACCCTTTATGAGCTATGGCGGTACTGCAATCATCACACTGATGTCTACTTTTGGACTGGTTATGTCTATTCATACACACCGATAATGAGGAACTTAAAAAACATATGTTTCATCAAACTTTCAATAAAACTTTTAAATTTTTGACTTTAGGTGCCAGCTTATTTTTGAGCAGTAATTGGGCACAAGCAAACGAGTTTTATACTAATCCGAATTATCCAGCTTTTAAACAAAAAGCGATGACAACATATGGCTTGAGTAGTGAGCAAGTTGATGCAGCAATGAGTGGTGCTCGCAACTTACCTAATATTTTAAATATTATGACTCGCCCAGGTGAAAGTAAACCTTGGTATGAATATCGCTCTATGTTTTTAGTTGAAGGTACAATTCAACGTGGTGCTCGCTTTAAAGGTCAGTATGAAGATGCGCTCAATCGCGCAGAACAGCAATTTGGTGTCCCTAAAGCAGTCATATTGGGTATTTTAGGTGTAGAAACTGGATACGGTGCAAATAAAGGCTCTTTCATTACTCGAGATGCACTTGCAACACTTGCTTTTGGCTACCCACGCCGTGCTGAGTATTTTGGTGATGAATTAGCTGCGCTTATCTCTTGGACTTATAAAGAAGGCTATCCAACAAATAGTATTGTAGGTTCATACGCTGGTGCGATTGGCTATCCACAGTTTATGCCTAGTAATATTCAGAAGCTTGGTGTCGACTATGATGGAAATGGTCATATTGATCTAAGAAACTCTGCTGTTGATGCAATTGGTTCTATTGCAAACTATTTAGCTCAACATGGTTGGCAACGTGATCGACCAATTGGCTTTCAAGCACGCTACTTAGGCAATAACCCAGATAGTATAATTGCAAAGGATTTAACTCAACCAACTCCTTACGGAGAGTTGAAAAGATTAGGTATTGCGCCTATTGATCCACTTGTAAAAATTGATGATTTAGATTTGGTAAATGTCATCCAACTGCAAGATCAATTTGGTCCAATTTACTATATTACTTATCCTAATTTCCAAGTGATAACGACCTACAACAAAAGCCGTATGTATGCAACTGCAGTATGGTTATTAGGCACAGAAGTAGCTAGTCGATAGACTAGCTTTTTCACAACATTCTGAAAAGTCAATAAATTTTTAATTAAAAAAGTTTAAACAATCAGCAAAATTCATATTTTGTTACAATATTGGTTTTTTTTTAACCATAAACTGTAAGTTTTTGCCCTTTTTGTAACTATTTATCGTTAAAGACTAGACACACTTCGTAAGCGCTGAATATTATCGCCACAAGTTAAAGTAATTGCAAAAGTGAATAATTAGACATGTGCACTATATTTCAAGGTGGTTTTATTGAAATAGAAAAGCATGATCTCTAGGAGTTTATACAATGCAGTTTTCGCTAAAATATATTCTAGCGCTGACGGCAGGCTTAAGTTTAAGCCCGTTACATGCAGAAATGGTACAATCTTCATCATTAACTAATGATGTAGAAGGTTCTAACCTAGCTGCACGCGTTTTAAGCAAAGATTCTCAAAATTTTAATTCTCGTTTCTCTAACGTTAATAGTCTTTCAATCACTGAGAGTTCAGGTGACAAAGTCCGTCGCCAGACGATTGCTGCAAAGATCGATATCCCTGAAGAAGAGCCTTCAGTGATTGAAAAACTGAATACTGTTGCTTCAAACACCGTTCGTAAATTTACCCAAAATGGCGTTGCATCTTGGTATGGCCGTCAATTCCATGGTCGTAAAACTGCAAGTGGTGAAACATTCGATATGAATGCAATGACTGCTGCACACCGTAGCCTTCCTTTAAACTGTTACATCCGCGTAACAAATAAAGACAATGGTAAAAGCGTAGTTGTGAAAGTAAATGATCGCGGTCCATTCCATGGCAATCGTGTGTTAGATCTATCTTACGCTGCTGCGAAGCAACTAGGTATGTCTAGTGCAGGAACAGGCAATGTAAGTATTGAACGTGTTGATGGTCCAAACTCTTAATTTATAAGTTTAGATACTCAACCAATAAAAGCCACTTATAAAAGTGGCTTTTATGTTTTCCAGCGTCTTGTTTTATTTTTGACCGCTATTAAATTCTTCGGTATATTGGTGACATAACACATTGTCATTATTGCAAGGAGTGCGTGCTGTGAAATCAATAGATGAATGGTTTGATGAGTATAGCGATAGTCACCAAAATCAAACCAATAAGAAAATTCACTGGGTATGCGTCCCTGCTATTCTATTTTCAATAATTGGCATTCTTTCCCATTTTAGTATGCTACTTACCGCATTATTGCTTGTACTTACTTTAGTATTCTATGCTCGTTTAGATATCGTTTTAGCTGTTGCTATGGCAGCTTTACTTGCTGTAATGGCTTGGTTGATTGTGATTTTACCTGTAGGCGTTGGATTTTATATCGGCGTTTTTGTGATTGCTTGGATTGGACAATTTTATGGTCACAAAGTTGAAGGAAAGAAACCTTCATTCTTTAAAGACCTCCAGTTCCTCCTGATCGGCCCCGTATGGTGTATGGATGCTTATTTAGCTAAAATCCTACCTAAATGGAAATCTCGTCAAAAATTGGCGCTTACAAGCTAATTTAGCGCATATTTAAAAAATTAAAATTTAGGGAAGGTATTATTGATATACCTTTCCTTTATATTTCAGCCATCCATCAGTATGTTTTCCGCGTGGATCATGATGAGTCCAATGAATCACACCACCTTTTTCGCTATATTCATATTCACCGTAGAACTCAACGATATCTCCTTTTTTAAGCCCCTCTATTCTTGGCGCTAAATCAATATTGTGCGCAATCAGAACGGTTAAACCATTCTCTAGCTTAAGAATCATTTTTTGATGTCTTGAACCTTCATTATCATCAGCCAAGATTGCTTTTACTTCACCTCTGGATTGAGCTTGAATATTGCTGCGTTGCTGCTGATAAGCTTGCATGATCTTTTGCTGATCATCTATGCTAAGTTGTTGCGCAGAATCCTGAAGATCAGAATTATTTAATGCGTTTTGTTTTAAATCTATACCGAAATATGTGGCAATAAGTAGAACTATAATTGCAACGATTACTAAATTATTTTTTTGAGTTTTCATATCAACCTTTTTTATCCAAAACAAATAGCAAAATGCCAATCATATAGATTGGCATTTTAATCTTACAATGTCTGTATCGCTTAGAATAGTCGATTCATACCATTCAAAGCAGCCACACGATATGCCTCAGCCATGGTTGGGTAGTTAAATGTGGTTTCTACAAAATATTTTAAGGTATTGTTTGGGCTATGCATAACGACCTGACCAATGTGAATAATCTCAGCCGCATTGTTACCAAAGCAGTGAATACCTAACACCTCTAATGTATCGCGGTGGAATAAGATTTTTAATTCGCCAACAGTATCCCCCGTAATTTGCGCACGCGCTAAATGACGGAAAGATGCCTGACCTACTTCATATGGTACTTTTTCTTCAGTTAGCTCTTGTTCAGTTTTACCGATCGAAGAAATTTCTGGAATGGTATAAATTCCAGTCGGCACATCTTTGATTGGTTTAACATTCTTTTCGCCAACCATGTTAGCACCAGCACAGCGCCCTTGGTCATATGCTGCTGAAGCAAGTGATGGCCAACCGATTACATCACCTGCAGCAAAAATATTTTCTGCTTCAGTTTGATATTGATCATTTACCGTTAATTGACCACGGCTGTTCGGCACTAAACCAACATTTTCCAAACCTAGACCATCGGTATTTCCTGAACGACCATTACACCATAGGATCGCATCCGCTTTGATTTTCTTACCACTTAATAAATGCAGAACGACATGATCATCAAAAGTTTCAAGTCGATCAATTTGCTCATTATGGCGAATCAATACACCTTGTTCACGTAAGTGATAAGAAAGCGCATCTGCGATTTCATCATCTAAATAACTTAATAATTTTTGCTGAGTATTGATCAAATCAACTTTGTGATCTAAACCGATAAAAATTGACGCGTATTCACAACCAATAACGCCTGCACCATAAATGATGATTTTTTGAATTGCGAAATCCAAATCAAGGATCTTGTCCGAATCAAAAACACGTGGATGCGTAAAATCTAAACCTTGAGGTTGATAAGGGCGACTTCCTGTTGCGATCACAATTTGCTTGCAAATGATCGTGTCTTTGATTCCATCTGGTCCAAAGATCAAAACAGTATTTTTATCTTGGATGTATGCACGACCGTGAAATACATCAATTTTGTTGCGATCATAGAAACGAGTATGCGTATCTACTTGTTGTTGAATCACCTTATGAGCATTACGTAATACTTGTTTCATAGTGAATTGTTTCCATTCACCTACTTTTTGAAACATTGGATCACGTTGATAACGGATAATACTTGATACTGTTTGACGCAATGCCTTACTTGGGATTGTACCTACGTGTGCACAGTTACCACCGAGTTGATCACGAACATCAACAATTGCAACACGTCTACCTGCTTTAGCTAGCTTCATTGCCGCGCCTTCACCAGCTGGGCCAGAACCGAGAACTACTGCATCAAATTTAACAATGTTCCCACCAACGACCTCTTTCTTACGTGGCATTCAAAGCTCCTTTAATTTCTAACCGTTTATTGCTTAATATATGATAACTAATATGCAGCGGGTTGATGTATTTCTCAACCATATATTTTTATATATTCACATTTTCAAAATGAATACCTGTTTTCAACCTAAAAACCTATAAATTTGACTATAATATTCCAGTATTTCAAGTCAAAGGTTGTGGAAAATATATGTCTGAACACCGTAAACCTGAACAGGGTATAAAACTTCGTGGCGCAGAAAAAGTCGCAAGAATTCCTGTTAAAGTTATTCCTACGGTTGAAGTACCTCGTAAACCAGACTGGATTCGCGTCAAAATGACTGCACCTGAAGAGGTTCAGCGTATAAAAACAACTCTACGTTCGCAAAAACTCCATACTGTTTGTGAAGAAGCTGCCTGCCCTAACCTACCTGAGTGTTTTGGTGGTGGTACTGCGACTTTTATGATTATGGGCGATATTTGTACTCGCCGTTGTCCGTTCTGTGATGTTGCACATGGTCGACCAAATGCTCTCGATCCTGATGAGCCACGTCACATGGCAGAAACCATTTCTAATCTAGGTCTTAAATACGCAGTGATTACCTCTGTAGACCGTGATGATTTGCTAGATGGTGGTGCTCAACATTTTGTTGACTGTATTAAAGAAGCTCGTGAGTTAAGCCCAAAAACATTATTAGAAATTTTGGTTCCTGATTTCCGTGGTCGTATGGATATTGCCTTACGTATCATGACTGAATGCCCACCAGACGTTTTCAATCATAATATTGAAACTGTTCCTCGTCTGTATAAGGCAATGCGTCCAGGTTCAGACTATCAGCACTCTTTAAATCTATTAAAAATGTTTAAAGAATACTGCCCTGATGTCCCAACTAAATGTGGTTTGATGGTCGGCATTGGTGAAACTGAAGAAGAAGTTATTGCATTACTCGATGATCTTCGTGCGCACGATGTAGATTACGTGACCATTGGTCAATATCTACAACCATCGAAGCAACATGCTCCAATTGACCGTTTTGTGACACCAGAAGAGTTTGAGCGCTATGCTGAACATGGTCGTAAACTCGGTTTCCGTAACATTTGGTCTGCGCCAATGGTTCGCTCAAGTTACTTTGCTGATCGTCAATATCACGGCGAACCAGTTCCAGCAGTACGTCGTAAAGTTGACCCAGCTAAAAAGATCGCAGTTCAAACTGTAGAAGCCTAAGCTTTGATCCTAATAAAAAAGAGAACACAAGTGTTCTCTTTTTATTTCCAAAAATTTACATTAATTATAAATTCAATGTTTCTTAGCGCCTGTGAATTCGGCGTGAATAATTACAACATAGAACTCAAATACAGAAAAATCACATAAAAACATTGTTTTACTTATTGCTCCCCCACGAATAACCTATTTACAAGAAAAAAGATCATTGAAAATAAAAAGCTAGAAAATTTTCAGTTTTTTTATTCAAAACTTTTTACTGAGCATAAAACAACACAAGAAGCGAAAACTTTAATTGCGTTATTGGATCAGTTAACGCTTTCTTAGCAAACAATATCAGGATGAAAATAATGAATAAACAACTTGCTACACTGACCGTAACCGCACTCACGAGTCTGGCACTATTCGGCTGTAACAGTGACTCAAACAATGATACTGAATCATCAAGCTCCAATACTGGTGATACCTTAATTCTCACCAGCAACGGTATGATTAGTTCAGTTGACCGTATGATGCCAAATAAAATCGTATCCAACATGAAAGTTAAAGGTCTTCAATCAGGAGATGAACTTGTAGGTATAGATTACAGACCTAAAAATAGTATGCTCTATGCAGTAGGATTATTAGGAAATATCTATACCCTTAACCCATCAACGGGTGTTGCTACTTTTGTAAAAAAACTAGTTGCTGATCCAAATGATACGACTGACGGAAATGCGCCTTTTAGTAAAATTATGGGTGATGCCAATTTAATTACAGTGAACTTCAACCCAGTCGCGGATCGACTACGGGTCATGACCAACACAGGACAAAACTTACGAATAAATGTTGATACTGGTGCCACAATTACAGATGGTACTCTTAGTTTAACGGGTAGTAGCCCAGCAGTCATTGCAGGAGCATACACCAATGCATTTGACGGTACTGGCTCAACTAAGCTCTATAGTATTGACCAAAACTCTGATCGAATTTATCTACAAAATGCCAATGCAGGCACACTTGGTATATCTACCATGCTGGGTGACGATGTAAATACAAATGGTGGCGGTGGCTTCGACATTGATCCAGTCAATAATGTTGGATTTGCAGCATTAAAACTCAACACTGGGAATTATAAATTTTATCAACTTAATCTTGCCAATGTCGGAACAAGCAATGCTGCTATTTTCACAACGGGTGATTTAGCAACAAGCTTTAACTCAATGGGTGTTCGAGGTATTGCACTAAAACGGGCCAACGATGCAATGGCACAAGGGTTTGGTCTTACTCAAAATAATAAATTAGTAAGTTTTGCTTTAAATAACCCAAATATGGTGACAGAAAAAAATATTACAGGTCTGTTAGTTGATGAGAAATTTATCGGGATTGATTATCGCCTTAGAACGATGACAGATCATTCAGGAAAATTGTATGGTCTGACCAATAAAGCCAATATTTATACAATTAATACAGATTCAGGTGTTAGCACCTTGGTTTCTTCTCTAAAAGCAGCAATGGGAAGTAGCTATACAACTTTAGATGGTACAAGCTTCGCTGTAGACTTTAATCCAGCGGCTGATCGTTTACGTGTGATAAGCAATACTGGGCAGAATTTAAGAATCAATGTTGATACTGGAGACACCATTAAAGATGGTGATTTAAATGGTGTAATGAACGCCAAAGTTACGGCGGCAGCTTATACCAATAGCTTCAAGACTTCAGTGACAGGCTTAGGCACAGAATTGTTTGATTTAGATCAGATGAGTCAAATGCTTCTTAAACAAAGCCCACCAAACGACGGTACACTAAATAGTATTGGTAATCTTGGTATTAACCTTGGAACTGATAATGGTTTTGATATTGCGGGCGGTGACAATGGTTACGCTCTTGCAACGGTTTCAGGTAGTACAGGTCCATCTATTCTCTATCGAATTGATTTGAATAGCGACACCACTATTACCACTCCACGAGCAAGATTTGCATTGAGTGCCGATGGTATGCCAAGCTCATCGGCCTCTACAATTGGTAATAGCACAACTCCTCCACTCATTGATTTAGCGATTCTTTTAAAATAAGACATAAAAAAACACCACATGATTACATGTGGTGTTTTTTATTTATAAATGCTTAAGCAATATGCTTTTGTACTACGATTGAACCAACCGAATAACCCGCACCAAATGATGAAATCACAGCATATTCACCATTGTTGACTTGCTCACCTGTACGGTGCATTGCAATGATTACACCAGCAGAAGAAGTATTAGCAAACTCATCTAAAATAATTGGTGCACGATCTAAATCAGCATCTTTACCAACCACCAATTTTAAAATCAGTTCATTCATATTGGCATTGGCTTGATGCAACCAGAAACGTTTCACTTGTTCAGGTGTTAATTCTAATTTCTCTAATTGCGCAGTAATAATTTTTGCAACTAGCGGACAAACTTCTTTAAATACCTTACGTCCATCTTGACGGAACAATTTATCGTCAACCACTGCATCTTCACTACGGTTTAAGAAACCAAAGTTATTGCGAATGTTATTTGAGAATTGGGTAAATAAATGAATATCTAAGATTTCATAACCTGATTTTGTTTCAGTTTCTTCAATAATCGAAGCTGTCGCAACATCACCAAAAATAAAGTGAGCATCACGAGTACGATAATCTAAGTGACCTGATGTAATTTCGACATTTAGTAATAAAACACGGCGAGCACCACATTTCACAGCATCATAAGCTTGCTTTAAACCAAATGTTGCAGCAGAACATGCTACATTCATATCGTAAGCATAACCCTGAATACCAAGTGCAGACTGAATTTCAATCGCAACAGCTGGATAGGCACGTTGCATATTTGAACAAGCCAAAATAACTACATCAATATCTTCCGCTGTTACGCCTGCATTTTCCATTGCTTGTTTCGCGGCGATAACACCCCACTCTGCTTGCAGGGAAAGTTCTTCATTGCTACGTTCTTGTAAATGTGGACGCAAACGCTTTGGATCCAGAATACCTGTTTTTTCTACGACATAACGGCTTTTGATGCCTGATGCTTTTTCAATAAATTCAGGACTTGAACCACGTAGAGCTTCTAGCTCGCCTGCTTCAATTTTATCTGCATTTTCTTGATTATATTGTTCTACATAAGCATTTAAACTTTCTACCAATTCTTCATTGGAAATAGATTCGGTCGGGTGAAATAGACCTGTACCTGTTATACGGATGCCCATGTAAAACTCCTGTAAAGAATGGTTCTAGCTTTCATCATTGCTCAGTTTAACCGATTGCTAAACGATCCCATAGTTTTTGTAATCTATTTGGCGAAATTGGCATCTTTGTTTTCATCGGTTGAGAAAATAAAGAAATACGAAGCTCTTCCAACATCAAATACAATTCTTTGATTTTAGGATCATTTTTAAATTTAAACACTTTGTCCATCCAAGGATCGACATCATCAATTGCAGCAAGGTCACGTTGTAGATTATTTGGCAAACGATCTAAACGCAATAGCAGTGCTTTCAAATAACGCGGGTATTCCTGCCAAATTTCAGTAGGTCGCGTATAAACAAAGTTAGCTAAAGACATTAAATCAAGTTGGTCCTCAATGTCATCTACACTCCGACCAAAGATAGTTTGATCTAGCACAAGTAATTCTCGACGAATTTGCTGCCACTGTGTAAAGATCTCGGTGAGATCACTTAATGCTTGCTGTCCATTGGCTAAAAATTGCTTTTTAGTATCTTGCAACAGCTTTTCAAACTCATCTGCATTTTTAGGAAGCACTGTAATCGACAGCTGTAAAGTTGCATAAACCAACATTTGTTCGAGCTTTGCGCGTTCACCTAATGGTGAGTATGCGAGTGCCAATGGTTTAGAAATTTGCTTTTTCAACTGACGGATCAGATCTCCCAATTGCATATGAATTAGGCGAATAATCCCCTCTCGATGTTGTTTAATCGCTTCTTCTTGATCATTGAATGTTTGAACCACCACGCCAGATTCATCTTTGCTCTCAAGTTCAGCAAATGATTTAGTTGGAACTAAAGCTTGATACTGCTTAACAACAACCCCTGTGACCTTTTGTGACGCCTCAAAAATAAAACTTTCAGGGAATGTTTGAAATTCACCTTGTTGCTGTTTGACTGGCCGATGTGTTTCAACTCGGCAACGTGCTTTTAATTCATCTAAATCACGCCCTTGTGCAATCAGCTTGCCTTTTTCATCAACCACCTTAATAAAAGGCACAAGATATTGGTCAATACGCTCAAATGAAAAATCTTTTTCTGTAATCTGCTCACCACGTAAAGCAAAAGCTAGATAAGTGAATAAATGCTCACGTAAATGCGTTGCATCTATACCTTTGATTAATTTTCTAGCTGTGTCTGGAATAGGCACGAGATTGCGACGCTTATCTTTTGGTAATGCTTTGAGCAATGCTTCGATTAAATCTTGTCTCCAGCCGGGTATACCCCACGACCACGGTTTCTCATCAACTTGTGGTAGTGCTTGCACTGGAATCTTAACCGTTGCTCCATCTTCATCATGGCTTGGATCGAAGCGATAGCTTGCAGCCAAACGCAGCTGACCATTATGTAGATAATCAGGAAATTGTTGTGTTGTTGGTCGATCATTGAGCCACAGCGCATCATCTTCAACGAAAAGATAACGTGGCTCTTTAGATTCAACTGTAGCACGCCAATCTTCAAAGCTATGACGACTCGCAACATCAGTGGGCACTTTGGCGGCATAAAATTGGTAAATGGTTTCCTCATCTACCACCAAATCACGGCGACGTAATTTATCTTCAACTCGCTCAACTTCTTCTAGCTTGAGCAAGTTATGTTTTAAAAACGGTGGCGTTATTCCTAGATTCCCAGTCGTGAGTGCATCGCGCAAAAAGATTTCGTGCGCTGCTGGTTGATCTACTTTTTCAAAATTGATTAAACGCTTCGGTTCAATAATCAGACCAAATAATGAAATCTGCGCATAAGCATTGACCACGCCTGTTTTCTTCGACCAATGCGGTTCAAAGTAGTGATATTTCAATAAGTCACGTGCAGCTAATAAAATCCATTCAGGATCAATTTTTGCCAAGGTTCGCAGATAAACTTGCGACGTTTCCACCATCTCAAATGCCATGATCCAAGAGGTATTGGTTTTATGTAAGGTACTGGCTGGAAAGACTTTAGCTTTTTGCTGGCGTACTGCCATAAAAGTATTACGTTCATCGGTTTTATTGGCGATGAATGAAAGCAAACCTGTTAATAATGCACGATGCAGATTTTCATAATTTGCACCTTTTTCATTAAAACTCAACTTCAAACTTTCAGCGAGCTCAACGAGTTGTTGATGTGTTTGTTTCCACTCACGCAAACGCAACCAGCTCAAAAAGTGCTGACGTGCAAACTGACGACGCTTATTCTCAGATTGCGTATCTGGGC